>JBFWME010000001.1:0-5116 GCA_050251755.1 Lawsonibacter sp.
AAAAATCTTTCTTTTTCTTTGGCATTTCTTCCTCTGCTTTGCACACAGAAGGCAATCCGCGTTTCGATCGCCCCCGACTTGTCTTCCCTCTGTTCCTGTGGTATTCTATTTCCTGGAAAATAATGTGAAATGGGGAATGTTCTGTGCTTCCATATCGCGCCGTCTGTTTCGATTTTGACTATACCTTGGGAGATTCCACCGACTCTATTGTGGCCGGCTTTCAGTACGGCCTCACCCAACTGGGTTGGCCCGCTCCTGACCGCGAAGCGGTACGGAACACCATTGGCTACATGCTGGAGGACGCTTACACCATGCTCACCGGGGATGACAACCCGGAAAACCGCTCCAAATTTCGCCCCCTGTTTTTGTCCGTGGCCAAAGAGCGCCAGCGCCGGGAAACCGTCCTGTTCTCCGGGGCCACAGAGCTGCTCCACAGTCTGAAGGCCAACGGCATCAAGGCGGCCATTGTCAGCACCAAACGGGGCGATACCATTCAGTACATCATGGAGCGCTGCGGCGTACTCCATGACCTGGAATTCATCATCGGCAGCGAGCATGTGACGCTGCCCAAGCCAGATCCCCAAGGGCTGCTCATGTCCATGGACCGGCTGAGTCTCCCTTCAGAGGCCCTTCTGTTCTGTGGCGACACCACCTTGGATGCCGGCGCCGCTCAAAACGCCGGCTGCGATTTCTGCGCCGTTCTGAATGGGACTACCCCGGCAGAGGGCTTCCGCGGCTTCTCCCCCGTCCACATCGCTCCCGATCTGCACGACCTGGCTAGGTGGCTGGATCTGTAAAAAAAGCATACTGCTCCGGCCCGCCGTGGTCGGAGCAGTTGGTTTAATGGGGCCAGATCAGGCTCACCGCACAGGCCAGCAGGGATAGGGCCATCACCCAGTCCACGATCTTTCCGTGGTTGGTAAACAGCTTTTGCAGCGACGCCCCGGCAAACAGCCAGACCAGATTGGCGCTGGTGCCGGTGAGGGGCAGAAACACCCCCACGCCCAACAGGTACCAAAAGGACCTGGTATAGGGCAGCACATAAGAGGTCAGGGCAGTCAGGCAGCAGATCATCACCTTCACATTGATCAGCTGCAACAGCAGCCCCGTACGGAAGGAGGGGTAGGCAGGGTCCGCATCCGTCAGCGGCATACCGGCACTGCGGAGCATATGCCAGGCCATCCACGCCAGGTAGGCCGCGCCCACCCAGGACAGGTAGCCCACATAGTCGTTGAGTACGGCGCCCAGAGCCCAGGTAACCAGCACCGCCCCCATGGACACCAGAAAAAAGCCGGTAAACAGCCCCCTCCACTGCCTCAGCGCAGGCCGCCAGCCGTAACGCAGAGCGGCGGACAGGGAGCACAGGTTGGCCGGGCCAGGGGTGATGGCACCGATATAAGTAAACGCAAGAAAGGATGGAATCAGAGCCACAGGCATGGAAGGCACCACCTTTTTTGTCATGTACGCCTATCATAGCAGAAGATATGTTTTTTGCAAAGAGGCACTTTTCAAAATCTACCAGACGAAAGACTGGATACGTTCCAAATTCAGATGCGTCCACCCACGCCACAGAGAGCGGGCTCCGGCTGACCCATTGGATGTGCCTCCGGGGATCACCAAATTGTCAGTCTCAGTGCCGTCCCCCGTATCCGTCTGGGGGCAGGAGGGCATCTTAAGCCGCCCTCAACGCTTTTCGGTTCCTTTGTATGGCTGCAAGCGGAACAACCTTTCCCCCGCCCCACAGGGCAAATCAATCTTTAAATGAAAAGGGGCAGCCTAAAGGCTGCCCCTTTCATTTGTATCCTTTTTAGTATGCCACACCCCAGTAGATCATATGCTTGGCGGGTTTGCCGCAGCATACGCAGGTATCAGATACCTGCTCCTGCTCCAGAGGCATACACCGGGAGGAGACGCCGGCCTTCTCCTTCATCTTCAGCTCACACTCCAGATCGCCGCACCACATGGTCTTGGCAAAGCCGCCCTCGGTCTCCACAAACGCCTTGACCTCTTCCGGCGTCATACAGACCTTCGTGTGGTCCTCCAAATTCTTTTTCGCACGGTCGTACAGGCCCTGATGGACCTCATCCAGCAGTTCCTGTACGGTGTCCTCCAGCCGCTCAAGGGAGACAAAGACCTTTTCGCCGGAGTCCCGGCGGCAGATGCAGCACTGGTTTTTTTCCATATCCTTGGGGCCGATCTCCACTCGGAGGGGAACGCCCTTCATCTCATACTCGGCGGCCTTCCAACCCATGGACTGATCGGAATCGTCCATCGCCGCCCGAATGCCGACGCTCTTCAGCCGCTCCAGCAACTTACCCGCGGCCTCCAGAACCCCCTCTTTATGCTGAGCCACGGGGATCACCATGGCCTGGATCGGCGCGATGCGGGGAGGCAGCACCAGCCCGTTGTTGTCCCCGTGGGTCATAATAATGCCGCCGATCATCCGGGTGGACACGCCCCAGCTGGTCTGGTGGGGGTGGTGGAGCCGGTTATCCGTTCCGCTGAACGTAATGTCAAAGGCGCGGGCAAAGCCGTCGCCGAAATAGTGGCTGGTACCCGCTTGAAGCGCCTTCCGGTCGTGCATCATGCACTCCACCGTGTAAGTCTCTTCCGCGCCGTTGAATTTTTCCTTCTCGGTCTTGCGGCCCTTGACTACAGGCATAGCCAGCACATTCTCCAAAAAGTCGGCATAGACGTTGAGCATGCGCTTCGTCTCCTCCCGGGCCTCCTCCTCAGTGGCGTGCATGGTGTGGCCCTCCTGCCACAGAAATTCCCGGTGGCGCAGAAAGGGGCGTGAGGTCTTCTCCCAGCGCAGGACCGAGCACCACTGGTTGTACAGTTTGGGCAGGTCCCGGTGGGAGTGAATGACGTTTTTGTAGTGCTCGCAGAACAGGGTCTCGGATGTAGGCCGGATGCAGTACCGCTCCTCCAGCTTCTCGCTGCCACCCATGGTAACCCAGGCGCACTCGGGGGCAAAGCCCTCCACGTGGTCCTTCTCCTTTTGCAGCAGGGACTCGGGAATCAGCATGGGCAGATATACATTCTGGTGGCCGGTCTCCTTAAACTTTTGGTCCAGCTCCTTCTGAATGTTCTCCCAGATCGCATAGCCGTAAGGCCGATAAATGAACATCCCCTTGATGGAGGAGTAATCAATCAGCTCCGCCTTCTTACACACGTCGGTATACCACTGGGTAAAGTCCACCTCCATATCGGTGATCTGCTCCACCTGCTTTTTATTGGGATTCTGAGCCATATCGTTTCAGTCCTTTATCATATAGAATGGATTGGAAAACTCGTATCCTTTATTGTATGAATTCAGGAGAAAAAAGTCAAGGTTTCCTGTAAAGTTCTCGGAAAAACCCGGTTCAAGGTCATTGCCACCCCCTCTTTTCCATGCTATACTGTGGTCAAAACAACAAAGATGCACGATCAGCGGCAGAAAAGGAGGAAACCTTATGGATGCCCAAGCACGAAGACAAGCAGTTTCCCGCCGATTGGAGGGGGCGGCAGGCCCGGTGAGCGCCGCCGCTCTGGCCAGGGAATTTTCGGTCAGCCGCCAGGTCATTGTAGGGGACATCGCCCTGCTGCGGGCGGGAGGCATGAATATCGCAGCAACTCCAAGAGGGTACGTGCTGCCGCGGGAAACTGCCGGTCTGGTCCGCACCCTAGCCTGCCGCCACCGGTCGGATCAGATGGAAGCGGAGCTGAACGCCATTGTGGATCAGGGCTGCACGGTGGTGGATGTCATTGTGGAACATCCCATTTACGGCCAGCTCACCGGCCCGCTTCAATTATCCAGCCGGTACGACGTGGGACAGTTTGTGGAGCGCTGCCGCCAGCAGGCCGCCGCTCCCCTTTCCCAACTCACCGAGGGGATCCACCTCCACACCATCGTCTGTCCCGACCAGGGCGCCTTCGCGCGGGTCAGGACCGCCCTGGGCTCTTTGGGCATTCTACTGGAGGAATAGCATCCCCTTCCGTCTATTCCAGACTTTTTACTCTTGGGAATCCGACACGCTCAAATTCTGCTTCATTGCCATGCCTTCGTACCTGGAGAAGGTGGAATTCGTGATCTTTATCTCCACGAATTCCATCTTCTTTCTGTGCGGAGGCAATTATCTTATCCAGAGAAAAGGCTTGACAAATCCGGTCCTTTGGTTACAATTAGTTCACACATGTCTTGACACATGTAAACTTTACTTCACACAGGAAGAAGGCTATTCACTATGGACATTGCCGCTTTTCTGAAACGGAAAAACATTGTCATCTCCGCCAAGCGATACGGCATCGACGCATTGGGGGCCATGGCCCAGGGCCTGTTCTGCTCCCTTCTCATCGGCACCATTCTCAATACTCTTGGTACTCAGTTCCACATCGGGTTCCTCACCGCCACCATTTTGGAAATCAATCAGGTAAGCTACACCATCGGCGGTCTGGCCTCCTTTATGAGCGGCGCAGCCATGGCTGCCGCCATCGGCTATGCGCTCCAGGCCCCTCCGCTGGTTTTGTTCTCTCTGGTGACCGTTGGACAGGCCTGCAACGCGCTGGGCGGCGCAGGCGGCCCTCTGGCCGTACTGTTCATCGCCATCATTGCCGCCGAGGTGGGAAAGGCAGTCTCAAAGGAAACGCGCGTGGACATTTTGGTCACCCCCATCGTCACCATTGGGGTCGGCGTTGCTCTGGCCGCCTGGTGGGCTCCCGCCATCGGAGCCGCCGCCAACAAGGTGGGCGACCTGATTATGCTGGCCACGAAGCTTCAGCCCTTCTGGATGGGAATTGCCGTCTCAGTCCTGGTGGGCATCGCTCTGACGCTGCCCATTTCTTCGGCCGCGATCTGCTCGGTGCTGGGCCTGGTCGGCCTTGCGGGAGGCGCCGCCGTAGCCGGCTGCTGCGCCCAGATGGTGGGCTTTGCCGTGATGTCGTTCAAGGAAAACCGCTGGGGCGGCCTGGTCTCTCAGGGCCTGGGCACCTCGATGCTCCAAATGCCCAACATCGTAAAAAATCCCCGCATTTGGATCCCGCCCATTCTGACCTCGGCCATCACCGGTCCCATCGCCACCTGTGTCTTTGGGCTGGAAATGAACGGTGCCCCAATCAACTCCGGCATGGGTACCTG
>JBFWME010000001.1:5216-7390 GCA_050251755.1 Lawsonibacter sp.
CTATACCGGCAGGCATCATCCTTGCCCCCGGCAGAACGTTCCGGGGGCCATATGTCCATAAGGAGGTGCAACAAATATGGCAAAGATCAATGCAAACTATGAGGCGGTTTATATCCTGAATCCCACACTGAGCGAGGAGCAGATTGCCGCCCTGGTAGCGAAGTTTAAGACTGTCGTGGAGGCAGACGGCTCTGTCTCCGAGGTTAACGAGTGGGGCAAGCGTCGTCTGGCCTATCCCATCAACGATCTGATGGAAGGCTACTACGTACTGATGACCTTCACCGCCGCCGCCGCAATCCCTGCGGAGCTGGACCGTATCTTCCGGATCACGGAAGACGTGATGCGATCCATGATCGTGTGCAAGGACCAGTAAGGGGGAGCGGACATGCTCAACAAGATTTTTATCATGGGCCGTCTGACCCGTGACCCTGAACTTCGGCGTACTTCTACGGGCACGCCGGTGGCATCCTTCTCTCTGGCCGTTGACCGAGACTTCAAGGACAAATCCACCGGCGAGCGGACCACCGACTTTATCGACGTGGTGGCCTGGCGACAGACCGGGGAGTTCGTCAGCCGTTACTTTACCAAGGGCCGTATGGCCGTGGTAGAGGGCCGTCTTCAGATCCGCGACTGGACGGACAAAGACGGCAACAAGCGCCGCACCGCCGAGGTGGTGGCGGATCAGGTCTACTTTGGTGATTCCAAGCGGGATGGCGAAGGCGGAGGTTATTCCTCCGGATACAGCCAGGGCGGTTATTCCGCCGGCGGTCATTCCGCCCCTGCGGCACCCTCCGGCTATGGGGCCCCTCCTGCGGACGGGGACCAGTTTGCCGAGCTTTCTGAGGATGACGGCGAGCTGCCGTTCTAAACGAAATCTTTGAACAAAGCCATGCGGTCTACGGTTCTATTTCAACCAATCCCGGATTTGCTTTTTCATTGGTTTCTTACTTTGACCATTTTAAGGTCGTAAAAGGAGGTACCATCCATGGCTATGGAACGTGATAACAGATCCCCCCGCGGCCGCAAGCGCCGCAAGGTCTGCGCTTTCTGCGTAGACAAGGTGGAGAGCATCGACTATAAAGACGCTGCCAAGCTGCGCCGGTTTATTTCCGATCGGGCTAAGATTCTGCCCCGCCGCACCACCGGCACCTGCGCCATGCATCAGCGCCAGCTGACTGAGGCCATCAAGCGGGCCCGCCAGATCGCTCTGCTGCCCTATGTGACCGATTAATTGTAGAGCAAAAGAACCTGTTCTTCGAAACGAAGAACAGGTTCTTTTTTTACATCCACTAAACGAAAACCCGGACGCTTTCTTTATAAGCGCCCGGGTTTTTGATCCAAATTCCTTACAGCACACCGATCTCGGTGTAGTACTTCTCGGCACCGGCGTGAAGAGGCAGTCCTGCAATGTCCTCCACCGCCGCCTGGGGCGTCAGACCTTTCAGATTCCCCTGGGCCTCGCCCAGCTTGTCAATGTTCTCCCAGAAGGTCTTGGTCAGCTGGTACACCGTCTCCTCGTCCAGGTCGCCCCGGCAGAACATGACCATCTTAATGGCGGTGGTCTGAACATCCTGGTCCTGGTTCGGATAGGTGCCGGCGGGAATGGTATAGGGGGCGTACCAGGGGTACTGCGCCTGGAGCGCGGAAACGATGTCGTCGCCAATGTTCACCAGCTTGCAGCCGGATGTGCATGCCTGGGTGACGGCGGAGGCGGGGGCTCCGGACATAATCCAGGCGCCGTCGATGGTACCGTTCTGCAGCATGTCGGCCGCATCGGTAAAGGTGATATACTCACAGTTAATGTCGTCGGGGAAGGTCAGCCCGGCGGCGGCAAAGTGGTTCTGGCACTCACCGTAAACGCTGGATCCGGCAGAGGCCACGGCAAAATGCTTGCCCTTCACGCTGGCCAGATCGGTAATTCCGGAATTGGCGGTGACTACAACCTGGTTGGGATTGAAGTACAGTCCCGCAATGACCTTCAGGTCGTCATAGGCATAGCCGCTGAAGCTGTCGGTCCCGTTGAGACACTGGTAGCAGTTGCTGGAGATGGCGATGGACACCTGAGCCTCCCCCTCGGAGGCCAGGGTCAGGTTCTCGATGCCGCCGGCGGAAGCCTGGCTGGAGGCGCTGACATAGTCGATCTCCGTGTCCCACAGGTTGGTAATGGCGGCGCC
>JBFWME010000001.1:7490-26315 GCA_050251755.1 Lawsonibacter sp.
GGATACAGCATCAGGGGCGCCACGGCAAGAAGAATCAGCCGCTCGTACCAAGCACACCGGCGGAGGAACCACCCCTCCAGACCGCCCACCAACGCCACGGTGCCAATCGAGGCGGTAACCAAGGCCCAGACGCTTTGCCATACGGCAAAGGAGGGGTCGGCACCAATAAGGAGCACCGGATTGTCCAGGAAAAAGAAGGGGATGAGGAAGCCCACCAAGCCCAGCCTCACCGACAGCAGGCCGGTCTTGGTCTGGTTGGAGCCGGCAATGCCAGCGGCCACATAGCTGCTCATGGCCACGGGTGGCGTAATATTGGACAGGCAGGCATAGATCAGACAAAACATGTGGGCGGAAATGTCCAGCACCCCCACCTCAATGAGGACGGGGACGGCCACCGCCTGGACAATGACGTAGGCGGCTACCCCGGGCACACCCATGCCCAGTATGGTGGACATGATCATCACCAGCGCACCGGTAACATAGATGTTGCTGTTGTCCACCACGGCCAGAATGAGATAGCCCATATTCAGCCCCAGACTGGTGAGCGTGACGGTGCCGATAATGACCCCGATGATCACGCAGCACACGCCCACGGAGATCGCGCCTCGCGCCCCTTCTACCGTGGCGGCCACAATCTTGCTCCAAGTCATACGAGTGTCCTTTCGCAGCCAGCTGGCGGCGATGGTAGCAAAGATAGCAATGACGGCGGCATACAGGGGTGTATACCCCAGAAACATCAGAGCAATGAGCACCACCAGCGGAATCACCAGATGTCCCTGCTCCCGAAGAACCTTTCCGGCATTGGGAATGTTCTCCTTGGACAGGCCCGAAAGCCCGAGCCGCTTGGCCTCGAAATGAACGGAGAACAGCAGCCCCAAATAGTACAAAAAGGCCGGAACAACGGCGGCCAGCATGACGGCGGTATAGCTCAGATTTAAAAATTCCGCCATGACAAAGCCAACCGCTCCCATGATGGGGGGACAGAACTGACCGCCGGTGGAGGCCACGGCCTCTACCGCGCCGGCAAACTCTTTTTTGTACCCCGTCTGCTTCATCAGCGGGATGGTAATCGTTCCGGTGGTGGCCACGTTGGCGATGGCAGAACCGTTGATCATACCCATCAAGGCAGAGGCCAACACCGCCACCTTTGCGGGCCCTCCCGGGGTCTGACCCACCAGGGTCAAAGAGAAGTCATTGATAAATTTGGAAAACCCACTGTACTTTAAAAAGGAACCGAACACCACAAATAGAAAAATATACGTGGCGGACACGCCGACACCGGTTCCCAACAGCCCCTGTGTGCCCCAAAATTGGGTGGTGAGCACCCGCTTCAGCGTAAAGCCATTGTGTCCAAGCTTTCCGGGCAGATACTGGCCAAACCAGTTATAGGCCAGGAAAATGGCGGCCAGAATGGCCAAATTCCCCGAAGCCCTGCGGGCGGCTTCAAACACCAGCACCATCGCCACGCCGGCAATGAGCAGTTCAAATTCCGTCACCCGGCCGCCGTTCTGGGCGATACGGGTGTAGTTCAAAATCAGATAGCCAAAGGTGAGGGCCGACAGCAGGATGAGCGCCAGATCCCACACCGGAGGCCGCTTGCGTACGCGGCGTTCCTTTTTGTAGGTGGGATACAGCAGAAACGTGAAGGTCAGTAGAAAAATACAGTGGAACGCCCGCAGGTTCATGGCGCTGATCACCCCAAAGGTGGTGAAATACAGCTGAAATCCCGCCCAGGCACACAATAGGAGCATGACCGCGGTCTCCATCGGGCCGATATAAGTCCGGGTCCGGGCGTCGGAATCCGTTTCCTCCAGCAGCTCTTGCGCCTTCTGCTCCACCTCGTCCCGCTTTTGCTGCGACTGCAGCTCGTTTTCCTCCATTCCTGATCCTCCCATTTGCTTCATTGGTTAAAAGCATTGAAGTATAGTGCTACTTGTTTTACCACATACTTCATGGAAAGTCAACCCTTTCCGCCGATTTTCCAACCAAACAGAGTCGACTTTTGTACAGAATAAACCCGGCAGATTGCTCTGCCGGGCGGGATGCAAATCATCAGTGGACGGCGCGCACCTCAACAGAGACGGGAGGCGGCTCCGGGACCTCGTCCGGCCGAACCGGATAGAGCCGCTTCAGCCGACGGATACAGGCGGCGCAGGCGGGGATCAAAAACAGGTCGGCACACACCCAGGCCGCAGGAGAGGCAAAGCAGGCGGCGGAAAATCCGAACGCAGGCACCAAGATGCCGCCCACGCCGGTTCTGGCTGCCATCTCCAGCACTCCGGCCAAAATTGCAAAGGTACTGTATCCCATCCCCTGAATGGAAAAACGGACAATGTTCACCAGGGCCAGTGGGAAAAAGAACGCGGTCATGGTGACAATATACCGGCTGGTCAGATCCACCAAAAGAGTCAGGTTGGCCTCCTGCGGATCCAGGAACAGCATGGCACACTCAGGCGCCAGAAGCAGCATTGCCCCAAAGGCGACAAGGGCGTATACAAGCCCCAGGAGGGAGCAGGCCCGAACCCCCTGCCCCAAGCGCTCCAGCTTGCACGCCCCTACATTTTGCCCACAGTAGGTGGCCATGGCCGCTCCCATGGCGTCGAACGGACTGGCCAGCAGCTGAGTCAGCTTAACTCCCGCGGCCACCGCGGCGACATAGGTGCTGCCCAGGGCATTGACCGCGGACTGAAGCACGATGGAGCCAATGGCGGTGATGGAATACTGCAGGCCCATGGGGATGCCCATGACACACAGCACCTTGCAGGCGTGGCCATCCAGCCGTCGCTCCTCCCTGGTCGTCCGGAGAATGGGATACTGTTTGCGCACATAGCATAGGCAGGCCAGCCCGGACACTCCCTGGGACACCACGGTGGCGATGGCCGCCCCCGCCACCCCGGCATGGAAGTGCAGGATCAGCGTAAAATCCAACCCAATGTTTAACACGGAGGACAGGGCCAAAAAGTATACGGGGGTCTTGCTGTCTCCCAGGGACCGGATAATTCCAGCCAGCAGATTATAAAGGAACGTAGCCGGGATCCCCATAAAAATGACAAATATATAGGAATAGGCGTGTTCCATGATATCGTCCGGTGTCTTCATCCCCAGCAGAATGGTGCGGCAGAGCAGTCCGGTAACCACGGTAAGAACCAAGGCAAACACACCGGACAAATAGGCGGCATTGGCCACATACCGGCGCATCTCCGACGGCTCCCGGGCTCCCATTCTCTGGGCCACCGGAATGGAAAAGCCGCTGCACACCCCCATGCAAAACCCGATAACAAGAAAGTTGATGGAGCCGGTGGAGCCCACCGCCGCCAGAGCATTGGCCCCCAGCAGCTTTCCCACGATCATGGTATCCACCAGGTTATAAAACTGCTGGAACAACATCCCGCACAAGGTCGGCAGCATAAAACTTAAAATCAGTTTCATGGGGCTGCCTGTTGTCAAGTCCTTGGTCATGGTGGACACACCTTCTCTCCGGGCGGCCAAATCAATCGGCCGATAGAATGCTCCGGATTATTATAGCGATCCCACCCGTTTCTGCATAGAGCCTTTTTTCACAATCTTAGGCCTATTTTTTTAGGATTTCTTGCGAGAACAGTGAATTTTTACCCCATTTCCCCCAATAATCACGTTTTTCGTCCGCATCGGCTCAGGCGCCTTTTGCCATGCGCCGGCAGGCCAGCGCCGTAGCCAAAAAGTATCCGCCGTAAACCACCACCAGCACCAGTGCGGTGACCAAGCTGCTTTGCACGCTGTCTACTTTGCCCACTGCGGCAATCAAGTCGTTGGCCGCCTTCATCCCCACCGCGGAGTGAACCAGCGCCAACCCCAGCGGCAGCAGGAAGGACAGGGCTACCTGCTGCGTGGCGGAACGGGCCGTCAGCGTTTCCTCCGCCCCAAGCCGCCGCAGAATGGCATACCGGCCTGTGTTGTCCGCGGCCTGACTCAGCTGCTGAAGCGCCAGCACCGCTGCCGCCGCCAACAGGAAGGTAATGCCCAGATACAGCCCC
The DNA here is from genome assembly GCA_050251755.1 of Lawsonibacter sp. Lineage (GTDB taxonomy): Bacteria > Bacillota > Clostridia > Oscillospirales > Oscillospiraceae > Lawsonibacter. The sequence continues at coordinate 11,504 of JBFWME010000001.1, forward strand.
AAGAACAGTGCCAAGATCTTGCTGCCCATGATTTCTTCGTAGATGGACAGCCGGGTCTCCACGCGGAGAGCCACCTGCTCCCGGAGCGGTTCCAGAATTTGAACCAGGGCCGCCTCGGTCTCCGCCTTTTCCTCCTGATCTCCCACATAATCGGCGGACCAGACTTCACGGCGGACCTTCAGGCCCTGTGCCATCTCGTCCGGAATCACCACATAGGTCAGGCCCAGATTCCCGGTGACCAGGGCAGCATTCATATCCTCCTGGAAATAGGGCAGCGTTCCGGCATAGGAGGGCCTCCCCTGCCGTTCCAGCAGGGCGTCGTAGTCCGACACCCGGATCGCCCCGCTGGCATCCCCCACCCCGGTTACCGCAGAATCGTTGTAGTAAAACACAGTTTCCGCCTGCCAGGCCAGCAGATGTGCCGCGTCGAACTCCCGCTCCCCCAACAGGGCGGAAAAATCCACCGACTGAACATCGCCCGACTGATTCTGGACGGTGATATCAAAGGGAGCCTGCTGATCGGTCATGGATTCCAGGGTGGAGTTCAGCCCCACCGAGCTGGCCGTAATGCCGATGGCCAGCAGAAGAAGAATGCAGATGACGGTCTGGGACAGGTAGGTGGAGTGAACCTTGCTGATCCACTGGCGCAGGGTAAACAGATTCAAATTCCGGTAATAGATCTTCGGGTGTTTCTGGACAACGTTCAGCACAAATCCGGACAGCGACCGAAAGATCAGCAGGGTTCCCAGCGTTCCCAGGGACAGCATGCTTACACAGATGGGCAGCGTCGCCACCGCGATGGCCATGCCGAAAAACAGCAGGATTCCATAGGCCGCCGCCAGCAGAATCACACCCAGGATAAACTGCTGCACCGCCCAGCGCAGCGACCGCTGCTTCATTTCCTCGTTTCTCCGTCCCCCCTGGAGCAGGTCGATCAGCTTGGCGGTGGAGACCCGAAGCCCGCTGAACACCATCACCAGCAAAAAGATCAGTCCGAAGGAGAATACGGTCTTTGTCGCCGCCGCAACCGAAAAATTGAGCGCCAGCAGCTGGGATACGTCTACCGAAAACATGGACAGGGTGAGTGCGGACAGCCCGAACGAGCCCAGCACACCCAGCCCCAGACCGGCCGCCAGAGAGATCAGGCCGATGATGCCCGTCTCCAAAAACAGCAGGCGGGACACCTGCCACTGGCTGAGTCCCAGCAACAGGTATGTGCCCAGCTCCCGCTTCCGCCGCCGGAGCAGAAAGCGGTTGGCATATAAAATCAAGCAGGCCAGAACCACCGCCACAAAAACGGAAAAGACATTGATCAGCATCAGAATCGGCTCTACTATAGGGTTCCCCTTCTGCGACAAATAGGCCATGGCCCCCTGACCTTCCACGGAGTTAAAGGTGTAGAACAGGCACACGCCGAAGGTAAGGGTGAGCAGATACACGCCGTAGTCCCGAAAGGAGCGGCGCACGTTGCGCAGCGCTAATTTAGAGAACATCGGCCATCTCTCCCCCCAGCTCGGACACCACCCGGAGGATCGTTTGGAAAAACTTCCGTCGGTCCATGTTTTCCCGATTTAACTCCAAAAAAATCCGGCCGTCCCGAAGAAACACCACCCGGCTGCAGCAGCTGGCCGTAAAGGCGTCGTGGGTGACCATCAGGATGGTCGTCCCCAGGCTGCGGTTGAGCACCTCCAGCCGGTTTAGCAGCTGCTTGGCGGATTTGGAATCCAGTGCTCCGGTGGGCTCGTCGGCCAGCACCAGGGCCGGGCGGGTCACAATAGCCCGGGCGGCGGCGGTCCGCTGCTGCTGGCCGCCGGACATCTGATAGGGGTATTTGCCCAGGCAGTCGGTAATGCCCAGCAGCTCCGCCGTCTCTTTTACTCGGTCCTCGATCTCCCCGGCCGGAGCTTTGACAATGGACAGCGCCAGAGCAATGTTCTCAAATGCGGTCAGGGTGTCCAGGAGGTTGCAGTCCTGAAAAATAAAGCCCAGCCGCTCCCGGCGGAACTTGGCCAGCTCCTTCCCCCGAAGGCCCGTCATCTCCCGGCCGTCAATTTGAATGGAGCCGGAGGTCGGCTTGTCAATGGTAGCCGCGCAGTTGAGCAGGGTGGTCTTCCCCGACCCCGAGGCCCCCATAACCCCTACAAATTCGCCTGCCTTCAAGGTCAGGGATACCCCGTCCAGTGCCCGGGTGGCCGCGTCCCCCCTGCCATAGATCCGCCGCAGATCCGTGATCGTTAAAATCTCTTCCATCTGGATTCTCCTCATCTGTCAAATGTGGTACTTGGCTTGGGCGCACGTTTTTTTCCGGTTCTAAAACGGCGACAGGCCGCCCGTGCGGGTCAACCATTTTCTGCCCGCACAACTGTATGAGATCGTATCATACGGTTCTTCCGTTTTCTCTAAAGAAAATCTGAGGATTCCATTAAGATCTTCTTTTCTTTTTCATAAAAAAGCGCCCAGGCGAATTTCGCCCGAGCGCCAGTAAGGAGGAATGGAAGAAACAGATCCGATGATCAAATCGACAGATGAAATCGCTCCATCCAGGCATTGATCTGGATCAGATAAGCCAACATTTGAGGACCGGCCATCAACTGACCAAACCAGGGCCGGCCATAGTCCCCGGCCCCGGCCATCAGGCCGGAGTACAGGGCCTTGGTATCCACCAAACTATGGATGGGTGCACCCGGATCGTCCAGAATGGAGGCCAGTTTTGCCCTTACCATCTGCTCATATAGGGGGTCGTGGGTCTTTGGATAAGGAGATTTCGGGCGCGTCCGCACCGATTCCGGCAGCAGCCCCAGTGCCGCATCCCGGAGCACCTGCTTGCGCTGGCCGTTCATGGCCTTCATGGCATAAGGGATATTCCAGACATATTCCACCAGATGGTGATCGCAGAAGGGCACCCGCACCTCCAGGCCGGAGGCCATACTCATTCGGTCTTTCCGCTCCAACAGGCAGGCCATAAACCAGTTTATGGACAGCCAGCCCACCTGGCGGCGGCGGGCCTCGCCGGGCCGTTCTCCTTCCAGCCGAGGGCAGGCGGCCAGGGACTGTTCATAGCGTCCCCGGACATAGTCTTCCACTTGAAGATCCGTCCACAATCCCCGGTCAAATATTTCCCTCCGGGGACTCAGGTCCGGGCACCAGGGGAAGGTGTCGGCCGACAGCATATCCTCTCGCTCAAACCAGGGGTAGCCTCCAAAGATCTCGTCGGCGCACTCTCCGGACAGCGCCACCACATGTTCTTTGGCCACCTGACGGCAGAAGTACAGCAACGAAGAGTCCACGTCGGCCATACCGGGCAGGTCACGGGCCGCCATCGCCTCCTCCAGCAGGTTGGACAGGGAGGGAATGTCACACTGCAGCACCCGATGGCGGGTATGAAAGGCATCCACCATCTTCTTTACATAGGGGGCGTCGGTGTCGGGCTGGAACGCGGACGTGTGGAAAAACTTTTCGTTCCCCACATAGTCGAAGGAGTAGGTCTCCAATGGAGGCCGTCCCTCCTCAGTATATGCGCGGGCAGCCTGAGCGGTGATTACGGAGGAATCCAGCCCCCCGGATAAAAAGGTGCACAGCGGCACGTCGGACACCAGCTGGCGGCGGATCGCCCCGGTAACCAACTCCCGCACCCGCTCCACCGTGGCCGCGTAGTCATCCTCATGGGGCCGGCTGACCAGCTCCCAGTAACGCCGAACCGCCGCGCCGCCCGGCGTCAGCACCATCAGGGTGGCGGGAGGCAGCTCCTCCACCCCCTGGAACACCCCCACGCCGGCGGTCCGGGCCGGGGCAATGCCCAGCACCTCCCGCAGTCCGTCGGGGCCCAGGCGCGGCTCCAGACCAGGGTATTCAAACAAGGCTTTTAACTCGGAGGCAAAGACGAAAGTTCCATCCAGCCAGGCGTAGAAAATAGGCTTGACCCCGAACCGGTCTCTGCAGCAGAGGGCTTTCCGGCGCGCCCCGTCCCAGAATACAAACGCGAAAATGCCCTCCAGCTTCTCCGGCGCCGTTTCTCCCCATGCAATCAGGGCATACAGCAACACCTCGGTGTCGCAGGTGGTATCAAAGACAAAGCCCTCAGCTTCCAGTTCCCGGCGCAGGTCGGGGGCATTGTACAGCTCTCCGTTGTAGACCAGGACATAATCCGCTCCATCTATCGTTTTGATCATAGGCTGGTGTCCCCGTCCGGGATCCATCACCGATAGCCTGCGGTGAACCAACACGCAGTCGTTCCCCTGCCACAGGCCTTTGTCATCCGGCCCCCGGTGATTCAGAGTTTCTCCCATCCGGTGCCCGATCTCACGCCAAGCCGGCGTGCCGTTGTTCCGGCGGAAGTCACAAAAGCCACAGATTCCACACATAAGTACAAGTCTCCTTTATTTTGAAAAATCCAGGGTTCGCCGCTTTGAAATTGGGACAGGAAGGAGCACCACCGGCCCCTTCCATCCCTTTATTCTATGCGTCCGACACCCAGGGGTTACAGCAGAAACAGCCACACGGCCCACCCCATAGAGGCTAAGATCGCCCCCACCGCCCCCCATGCGGGCCCGGGCAGCCGTTCCAGGCGACGGTTCCATGCTCTTCCCTGTTTTAAATAGCCGTCGGCAGCCTGGCGGGCCTCCTTCAGCACGCGGTCTGCGCTGACCCCCTCACGGGCCAGAGCTTCCTCCTTCACAATAAAAATAGCCTCCTCAAACAGCCTGGGGTCGGGAGATTTCACCAGAATGACCTGTCGGGTGATACCCTTTACCATTTATGTCACATCCTTTCCAGGGACGTCGTTGTTCCCAGTATTTACATCTAGTCTGTCCCCATTTCCGCCGGTATATTCTCTCTTGTCCCACCCGTACACTATCTTCAGAATAGAAAAAGGGGGAGACGCATGGACAAGAAGGAGTGGGAACAGCTGGCCTCGCTGGCTCTGCTGTATCTGGTCAACGTCGTGTTAATTTGGATCATTCAGGGCATTTAAATCGGCCTGCCATCCCGGATCCCTCAGCTTAGCAGCATATCCAGGTCGGCCACCGTCATGGTAGGCTGAAGGGCCAGACTGATCCCATAGCCGATAATTTTGGCCAGGTCGGCCACCTGGCTGTCAATGTCCTTTGGCGTCACCAGCAGGTCCCGTCCTTCCCCTAAATTGGGCAGTTCATCGGTGCCCAGCAGGTCGGCGGCCAACGTGGCCCCCTCTACCACCGTCGGCACCCCAAGCGCCACCACAGGTACCCCCAGCGTCTCCTGATTCAAGGCAGAACGGTGGTTGCCCACCCCGGAGCCCGGGATAATGCCGGTGTCTGCCAACTGCACCGTCCGGCACAGCCGCTTCAGCGACCGGGAAGCCAGCGCGTCGATTACCACCACGCAGTCTGGTCGGATTTTCTCGCACACCGCCCGCACCACCTCTCCGCTTTCCACTCCCGTGCTGCCCAGCACTTCGGCCGCCAGAGAGGCCACTGGCCGCATATGGCCGAATTGCTCCGGCATCTGGGCCACCAGGTGGCGGGTGACCAGCGTGTGCTCATGGGCTTTCGGCCCGATGGCATCCGGGGTGATGGCCCGGTTGCCCAAGCCGACCACCAGAGCCATCCCCTGGGGCGGCACGTCCTTCAGCAGGTCGGCCAGTTCCGCGGCAATGGCCCGGGCAGCGCGGCCAAAGATATCCTCATCCCGGCGGGCTACCCCCTCCAGAATCAGGGTCACATACGTTCCCTTCGGCTTTCCAAGAGCCTGCTCCCCCTCCTGGTCCAAAATGCGCACCGTGGTGACCTGGACGCCTTCCCGTTCGCGGTCCGCCGCCTCCACTCCAGACAGTTTTGTGGTGTCCTTGGCACTCTCCTGCCACAGTTCTCTGGCCTCCATCGCCAGATCCGTCCGTCTTATTCGCATACGTGATCGTTTCCTTCCCCAAGATGTTGTGTGGTTTTTTCCTGACATTCCCTATTTTTCACTTCCGTATGAAATCTATCCGTTTCTTTTGAAAAAAACGAAAAAAATAGTTGATTTTTTTCTGCACCAATGATAGAATACATATCTGCACAGGCGCACTGTGCCTAATTTAACGATGAAAATCGGAGGAGGTGTTTGGTTTGCCGAATATCAAGTCTGCCAAGAAGCGCGTGCTGGTGTCTCAGACCAAGGCTGCGCAGAACAAGGCCGCGAAGTCCGCGCTGAAGACCGAACTGAAGAAGTTTGATTCCGTGGTGGCGGAAGGCAACCGCAGCGAGGCCGATGTCGCTTACAAGGTGGCCGTCAAGGCGGTGGATAAGGCCGCTGCCAAGGGGTTGCTGCATAAGAACAATGCTGCCAACAAGAAGAGCAGCATGACCATCAAGCTGAACAAGCTGGCCTGAGGTTTGCAACGTCGAAAGCCGTCTGTGTAACAGACGGCTTTCTTCATATTTGAATCTTTTCCCCCAAACGGCGGTCCACCCCCGATTCTTCCTTTTTCGGCCTTGTCCTTTGGTAAAATGACACTGGGAAGGAGTGACGCTACCGATGCTTCATAAGATCTTGTCTCTTCGTCCCATCTCCTTTGGGCTGGAGGTGGCGGACACATATGCCCGGGCCGGAGTATCCCGCTCCGCCGCCGCGTTGTCCTACTTCCTGATCATGACGTTGTTCCCTCTGCTCATGTGCGTCAATTATTTCATCGGTCTGTTTCACCTGAATCTGGAACAGATCCTTCAGGCCCTGAACCAGTTTCTCCCCGCCGGAGCGCTCTCGGTGATGGAGGACTACCTCACCTACGTGGCGGGCATCCAATCCCCCGCCCTGCTGTGGGCCAGCCTGTTTACCATTCTGGTGTCCGCTTCGGCCGGGCTGCGCACCCTGTTTCTCACCATGGACGAGCTGTATCAGGTACACCGGGACAACGGGTTTGGCCGCATGGTCCTCAGTGTGGTTCTATCCGCTTTGTTTCTGCTGACCATCTACCTGTCCGTTGTGGTCATCTTCACCGGAGACTGGTTTTTCTGGCTGCTGGAAGGACATTTGCCCAGCCGCCTGATTGAGTTGATCCCTCTGGAACCCCTGTCCCGACTGTGGAAATGGATGCGCTATCTGCTGCTGTTTTGCGCTGTCCTACTGCTGGTGCTGGCCGTCTACTGGGTGGGTACGCCCAGAGGAACCGCGCCCCGGCGGGTACTGCGGCTGGCCTCGCTGGCCACCGCCCTGGCCATGGTGGCCTGCTCGGTGCTCTTCTCCTGGTTTATCGGCATGTCCTCCCGGTACGCCCTGGTGTATGGCTCTCTGGCCTCCCTGATTATTCTCCTCGTATGGCTGTACTTCTGCGGCAACATTCTGCTGCTTGGAGCTGTGGTCAGCCAAGTGTGGAGCCAACGCTTCAAACGGCGGGAAGCCTGAATCTCTCACCCGGCCCCAGAGTCATTTCCTTGGCTCCGGGGCCCTTTTCTCCCTCCCCTCCCTTTCCAATCAGAACCAAACATGGTATAATATCCACATTACAAACGGCATAAGCCGTTTGCGCCCACCAAAGACGGGCAACCGCTCAGAATGCGGCGATGTGGTCTCCCAAACCGGACCCCACCGGAACCGGAGAGCCCTCGTTGGCCCACCGTAGGGCCTCCGATTTATTTTTGATTTCGTACTCTCGTTTGGATGATAAGCACGTACTTCCACATCCAACCGGGTGTTGTCATCCTCTCCCCACGGCAAGAGAAAGGTGGGTAACTCCATGCATGACAAGCTGATTCGCCAAGTTAATCGTGAGATTGCCGAGGCCTTGGCCTCCCTCCGGCTGACCATCCTTCCCAGCCGAAAAACCGCTCTGGATCGATTGAAAAGCCCTGCTTGGATCGAGGGGCTGTCCGCCCTGTTCCCCATTCGGGAACGGCTCCGCTGCACCCAAGTGCTGGACCTTTGCGCCCCGGTGCTGAACCAGCTGTGCCCGGAAGCCCCAGAGGAGGGCTGGACCCGCTTCTGTTACCAATACATTCGCAGTCTGATGTTCCCGGAAAACGGGTTTGCTCCCCAGTCCCGCCGGTATGCCGACGGAGCCTCCGTCTATCTGACCATTCTGCACATCTTACTGAGCTATGAGCGCACCGCGCTTCCCTTTGACCCAATGCTGGACTTCCAGCTTCTTTCGGAGGAGGAGTACAGCCACTGTGACAGCGCTAAGGAATACCGCCGCCTGCTGACTGCCTGGCGGGAAGAGTATCTCTACGAGTTGATGCGCCTGGGGATGGAGGTTACCCCCTTCAAAACCTTAAGCCACATTTCCGGCGTCCACTATATCGCCATGACCGCCGCCCGTGGCCTGAAGGAGGCCGGTGTGGATGTGGATCTGTCTCTGATCTCCGGGGCCGCCGCCGCTCACGACTTTGGAAAATTCGGCTGTCGTCCGGGGGAGCGGGTCCCCTATCTCCACTATTACTACACCGACCAGTGGCTGCTCGCCCGAAAGATGGAGGGAATCAGCCACATTGCTTCCAACCACTCCACCTGGGATCTGGAGCTGGAGTCCCTGTCGGTGGAGTCTCTGCTCCTGATCTACGCCGACTTCCGATCCAAGCAGACCAGGGACGCGGACGGCAACGAGATCATCGTCTTTTACCCGCTGGATCAGTCCTTCCAGGTCATCCTGTCCAAATTGGACAACGTGGACCGGAAAAAGCGCCGGCGGTACGAGTTTGTGTATGGCAAGCTTCACGACTTTGAAGACTATATGCGCCGTCTTGGGGTGGACGTGGACCTGACCGGCTATCTTCAGCCGCCCGTCCCCCACAAGGACCCGGCTCTTATGGGGCCGGAGGAGACGCTGAACAGCCTGATCCTGCTGTCGGTGGACCACAACCTGAAACTGATGCATATGTTGTCCAACGAACAGAAGTTCGGCAACATCATCGAGGAGGCCCGCTCCGCCAAAAGCTGGCAGCAGCTCCGGGCTTACCTCAACGTCTTTGATGAGTATTTTACCTACCTTTCCGTGCGGCAGAAAACCCAGGCGCTGTCATTTTTGTACGAGCTGCTGGTCCACCGCGAAGGCGACATCCGACGCCAGGCCGGCGGACTGATCGGCCAGCTCATTGCCCGCTTCCATCTGGTCTACCGCAAGGAGATCCCCGCCGACGCCCAGAACGACCCGGCGGAGGAGGTTCCCTTCACCTTGTGGGCGCAATATCTGGACATGATCATCTTTCCAGACCACAAAACCACCCCCCAGCAGCGCTCCCATATCAGCTACACTTTAAAGCTGGTAGTCGGATCCATGCTGGATTACGCCCGGCCAGGAGACATCCCCCGTTTTTTGGGCGCTCTGCTGAACTACTATGACAAACCGGACCAGACCGCCCCCGATACTGCGTTTACCCTGCTGGACGCCATCCGGTATCTGCCCCCCCAATATTACGGGGAGGAGACCAGGGGAAAACTCATTGAATTTGCCGCTTATTTTACCGCCTCAGGCGAACTGCGCCTGGTCACTGCCGCCCTGGAGTTTCTTCGGGCGGCCGAGCGCTCCCTTCCCCGCGACCATCCTCAGATGGCCCGTATCGCCCAAATCGCCCGGAGTTTAGAGCCCGACCAGTTGACCACCATCTTCCTCCAGTGCAAGATTCTCCGCCGGGCCGGGGCGGATGTCACCGCCATTGAGCACACCCTGTACCACATGGACATCACCAGCGAAGTCTTTTTGGACAACCTGAAAATCGCCACCCCCTGGGTGGTAAAGGTGGCCGGCGTGGAGCTTCTGCGAGACCAGGTAGAACACGGTCTGAACACCCATACTCTCCATATCGCCACCCACTTTTCCAACCTGGTAAAGGTGTCCGAGCGGGTTGTGGTCCGGCACACCGCCGGCTCCGCCCTGGTGCGCACCCTATCCATGCTGCGCCGGGATCAGCGCAACGAGGTGGTGGTGGAACTGGGCAAGGGCTTGGAGATGGGCCAGTATGAAATCTCCAAATATATCCCCGAGTATCTGGGCGAGGCCGCTCTGTACCTCTACCCCAGCGAACTGGATGAGCAGGTACTGTGGCTGAAGGGCCTGCTGGGTTCTCCCAGCGACTCCGCCGTGTCCGGCGCGCTGAACACCGTGGGCGTGCTTCTTCAGCACTACCCCGCCTATCGGGAGCGGTTCTCCGAGTCGGAGTCCGCCTACGAAACCAGGCGGCAGGGTCTGCTGGGTCTGCTGCTTCAGGGGCTGGCCCACTACCGGGAGGCGGTGCATCAGGAGGCTCTGCTGGTCATCGGCAAGCTTCTCTTCGAGTCTCCCGTGCTGGACATGGAGGAAAAGGGGCGGCTGTTCTCCCTGTGTTACCGTAAGTTGCTGTTCCTCATCCAGGAAGCCCCGGACCAAAACAGCCTGACCTTCTTTTACCGGGCCGCCGCCCTGGCCCACATCAACCGCTTTATCGCCCTGCGGCGGCTGGATCATGGCCCCTTCTCCTTTGACATGCCCCGGAACATCGCCTTTTTCCCCGGCACCTTTGACCCCTTCACTCTGTCCCACAAGGGCATCGTCCGCGCCATCCGGGATCTCGGGTTCGAGGTCTATCTGGCCGTGGATGAGTTCTCCTGGTCCAAGAAAGCTCAGCCGCACCTCATCCGCCGGCAAATTGTCAGTCTATCGGTGGCCGGAGATTTTCACGTCCACCTGTTTCCGGTTGACATCCCGGTCAACATCGCCAATCCCGCCGACCTGCGGCGTCTGGTGGAGCTATTCCCAAAGCAGCAGGTCTATGTGGTGGTGGGCAGTGACGTGGTGGTCAACGCCTCTTCCTATAAAACCGAGCCGGGCCCCTATTCCATCCATCAGATGAACCACATCATTTTCCGCCGGGCTGGGGAGACTGAGCTGCCCCTCGACCTTCCCATCACTGGAAAGGTCATCCAGCTTCAGCTGCCCCCTCACTTGGAGGATATCAGCTCTTCCCGCATTCGGGAAAACGTGGACCTGAACCGGGATATTTCCACCTTTATTGACCCGGTCATTCAGGACTTCATCTATCAAAACGGTCTGTATCTTCGGGATACCCAAGACAAGCCGCTGCTCTATGCCGGGGATTTGGAATTCCAATGGGCGGATCATCCTTCCTCCGACCTTCTGGCCAGCCTTACCGCCAGCCAGCCGGACCCGGATGTGGTCTGTACCGCCATCGCCCGCCAACAGGATCATATCCTGCTGCTGTGCCGCACCGGACACAAGCAGCAGCTGCTGGGCTTTGTCAGCTACCGCCTGCTGACCACCTCCCAGCTCTTTGCCGCACTGGAGGACAACGAGCTGGCCAACCGCATCCGTCTTCGCGCGGCCGGCAATGTGCTTTTAATCACCGCCCTGTGCGCCGATACCTCCGAACGGCACAAAGACTACGGTCAGCTTCTCCTCAGTGAGCTGCTGGCCCGGGCGCTGGAGGAAGAGTGCGTCTACGCTGTCTTCCGCCCTCACGACGGCCGTATGCCCGCCTCCCTGGAAGACGCGTTGTCCCGCCAGGGCTTCATTCCCCGTGAGGGGGATGCCCCCATCCGAGAGGTGGACATGCGCGCTCCCACGGTGCTGATTCAAAACCTGGAAACGACGATTCAAGAGCCCCTGTGCCGCAACTCCCGGGTGCTGTCCGCCATTCGCCGGGGCCATGAACAGCTTCAGCATGCCATGACTGGGCTGTATCCCGGCTCTTTGGTCCTGACGTTGTCTGCCGACATCATCCACCACCGGCTGCTGGAGAAGATTACCGCCTACAACAACGTGCCCGCCACACCCACTACCCCGCGAACATTGGGTGAGAATATGTGCGTCCCCTTTGGCAAGCTGCTCCGCGGCAAAATCGTTCCAAACACGGTAACCAAAACCGTCCACACCGACAAGGTGTTCTCCCCAGATCTGACCGAGAGCACGATCGAAGCTTTCCCCTACTATGCCCCCATTCCATGCCAGATCCGCACCATCAAATCCTTTGACCGGCCGGTGATTTTGGTAGACGATCTGATGCATCCCGGGTTTCGCATGTGGGCGCTGAACCCCATCCTGCGCCAGGAAGGGGTTCCCATCCGTATGGTTCTGGTGGGCGTGCTGTCGGGCTATGGCAAGGATCTGATGCATTCCTGGGACCGTCCGGTGGACAGCGTGTATTTTCTTCCCCGGCTGCGGCAGTGGTTTGTGGAAGCCACCCTGTACCCCTTCATCGGCGGCAACACCATTCGCCGGCCCAACTCTCCGGTGCCCGGCCTGCTCCCCGGCATCAACCACATTCTGCCCTATGCCGCCCCCCCTACCAGTCTGAGTGCGGTCGGGACGCGGTGTTTCACCTGTCACGCACCTGCCTGGAGGCCGCTCACGATGTCATTTCCACCCTGGAACAGGAATACCGCGTGCTCTACGGTCGGAACTTAACCCTGTCCCGACTGCCCGAGGCGGTCATTCTGCCCTTGTGTCCCGACAAGGGTACCTGCTTAAGCTACGATCCCAACCTGTCCGCCTCCGTCTACCTGGAAAACGACCTGGAGCAGCTGCTGCGTCAAAACCAGTAAGCCCCCAGTACAAGAAGCTTTGCACTTGTTGCTCCCCACGTCTTGTTCGCTGCCCACACGAAACTCCGTTTGAAGGTGATGTTATGGTTTACTATCGTCACAGGGGCGCCAATTTGGTGTCTCTCACTCCCATGGAAGGCTTTGGCCCGCCGATCTCTCCGGTGACGAAGGGCCGGCTCTTCGCTCCGATTTCGGGGGATGCGGTCCTGGGCCGGGGCTCCTTCCGGGTCGGCCATCCGGGACAGCTGCTGGCCCCCCACGGGCTGGAGATGCTGGATACCTCCCGTCTGCCCGAAACGGAGGTGGACGAACCCACCCGGGCCGCCATTGCCCAGGGTCGGCTCACCGCCGTCAACACGGGCCGCCCCGGCTGGGAGGGATTGCTCTCTGCCACCCCGAAGCCTGGAAAAAAACGGGTCAATCTGCTGGCCATCGGGGACGTAGGCTCTACCCTGCTCACCGGGCTGAAGCTGCTGGGGGGAGATGTGATCTCTTCCATCGGCATCTGTGATTTGTCCGATCAGATTACCGCCCGCTGGGAATTTGAGATGGGCCAGATCGCACTGCCCTGGGATTATGACGCCATGCCCGAGGTGGAGATCGTCACCCCCGACCGTCTCTTCGACTGCGATGTATTCGTCTTTGTGGCCTCCAAGGGCATCCCCCCGGTGGGTTCCCAGGTCAAGGACGTGCGCATGGCCCAGTTTCAGGCCAATGCAGGCATCGTGAAGCACTACGCCAGGCTGGCCCGGGACGCCCGGTTCCAGGGCCTTTGGTGCGCCGTGTCCGACCCGGTGGACCCTCTGGCCAAAACCGCCTATTTGGAGAGCAACCGGGACGAAACCGGTGTCTGGGATGGCTGCGGCCTGCGCCCCGAACAGGTTCAAGGGTTTGGCCTTGGGGTGATGAACGCCCGGGCCGCCTACTACGCCAAGCGGGACGCACGGTTTTCCTCCTTCCTCACGGAGGGGCGGTCCTTCGGTCCTCACGGGACCGGCCTGACCATCGCCAACTCCATCCAGCACTACGACGAGGCGCTGTCCCAGGAACTGACCCACCTTACCGTCACCGCCAATTTGAAGATGCGGGAGCTTGGTTTTAAACCCTATGTGGCTCCCGCCCTGTCCTCCGGCGCCCTATCCCTGCTTCTCACCCTGCGGGGAGAATGGCACTGCGGATCGGTCTTTCTGGACGGCATCTACATGGGGGTGAAAAACCGCTTCACCCCCGCCGGCATGGAAACCGAGCTGCTGCCCCAGATTCCGGACGCCCTGTTCGGCCATATCCGGGAGGCGGCGCAGCATTTGAGGGAGATTCTGTAACTGTTTTTGAAGAAGGTGACCGCGATGTCCCTGACCTTGATCCACCCCCGCCCTGACGCCCAGTGGGCGGACATGCGGCTGGACGGAATTTTGCATCATGCCCTGGAGGGGCGGCAGGTTCACACCCTGCGCCGGGCGGAGGAGCTGACCGACCTGGCTGGCCGACGGCTTCTCTTTGCTCTGCCGCTTGGGGATACAGGCACAAATTTGGAGTATGTAGCCATGCTTTCCCGCCTGCGCCGGGAGCCTGAGCTGCTGGAAGGATGCACGGCCGGACTAATCGTAGACGGGACCGCCCCCTTGTACACTAAGTCGGCGGCCGCCGAGCTGACCCTGGCGGCCAATCTGGCCGGCTGTGCCTTTCTGGGGCGCCCTCTGGTGGAGGGCACCGGCTCCCTGGTCAACTTCAGAATCCAGGCCAAACACCTGAACTCCGACTGGATGGGAGCTTACCGCGCAGCCGCCCGGGAATTGACCGACCGGCTGGAGTCGGAACCCTTCTCCCTGCAGGAGAAGCCGGAGCTTCTGGTCCTCCACGCCTCCAGCCACCACACCTCCAACACCTTGGCTTTGTGGGAGGAGGTCAAGTCCCGCCTGGGAAATGCCTTCACGTTTACCGAAATCGGGCTGCGCAACGGCACTCTGTCCGACTGCTCGGGCTGTCCCTATACCATGTGCCTCCACTTTGGCGAGGGAGGCGGATGCTTTTATGGCGGTGTAATACAGGAAGAGGTCTACCCCGCCATCCGGCGGTGCGCCGGAGTGGTGATGCTTTGTCCCAACTACAACGACGCTCTGTCCGCCAACCTGACTGCCTTTATCAACCGCCTCACCGCCCTGTTTCGCCAGACCCGCTTTTATGACAAGGCCCTCTTTGCCATCGTGGTGTCCGGCTATTCCGGGAGCGACATTGTAGCCCGGCAGTTGATCGCCGGACTGAACATGAACAAATCGTTCTATCTCCCCGGCCGGTTTGCCATGCTGGAGACGGCCAACGACCC
>JBFWME010000001.1:26415-54824 GCA_050251755.1 Lawsonibacter sp.
AGGATCCACCGGCTCACCATTGAGCCAGGCTTCCAGATGCAGGTGGGAGGCCACGCCGCTCTCGGCAATCGCGGTATCCCCCACCGTTCCGATGATGGTTCCGGTTTCCACCGGATCCCCCGGCTCTACCGTGGGCTGGCCGGCCAGATTGCAGTACGTGGTAGACAGTCCGTTCCCATGGTCGATGACCACTGTGGTGCCCATCAAGCCATCCTCATAGACCTCCGTTACGGTTCCCGAGCCCATTGCCAGCACTTCCACTCCCATAGCAGCGGCGATATCCAGCCCTCCGTGGGTCCGCCAATCTCCCAGTGTGGGATCCGGCGACAGGGTCTCCACGCTGAAGTCCCTCAAAATCTCACCCTTGACCGGCCAGGTATAGACCTCGGCGATGGGTTTGGTCTCTGTTTCCGTTTGCTTCACCGACGCGGGGGCGCCCGGCTGCTCGGACGTTTGGGGGATCACGGTCTGTGCCGACTGATTGTCCAGAATATCATCCTGCACGGTAGGAAGACTGCCCGCTGGGTCGGGACCGTTGGCCTCAGAGTCGGGGAGCACCACCGAGGCACTTCCTCCCGCCGGCTCCACGGCTTCCCCCTGATGATTCATGGTTCGGATCAGATAATAGCCCGAAATTCCTATGGTGGCGACGCACAGGAACAGGACTATGTAAAAGCCCTTTCCCAGCACAAAGTCGCCCAGCTTTTGAAACATATTTCGGTTCTTCAAAGAAAAACCACCTCCGTAGCCATAGTTTGGACAAGGCAACGGACGGTTATACCTGAAGGCAGACAAAATTTTTCCTTTTTTTGTTTTGTATCCCCAGCGGTGGACGGTCTTCTCTTTTTGTGTTATACTGCATAACGCTGAATTTGACAAAACGCAGGGAGGTCCCTATGCATCAGGAAATTACGCTGCCCAACGGCGCCCGTCTGCTGACGGAGGAGATCCCAGGCTCCCGATCCGCTGCTTTGGGCTTCTTTGTAGGGGTTGGCTCACGCCATGAGTCGCCTCGTGAAAATGGGGCGGCCCATTTCATCGAGCACATGCTCTTTAAGGGCACCGCTCGGCGGACCGCCGCCCAGCTGGCCATGGATATGGACGCCATCGGTGGCCAGGTTAACGCCTATACTACCAAAGAACACACTTGCTTTTACGCCCGCAGCCTGGACACCCACCTGGACCGGAGCCTGGACATTTTAAGCGACATGCTGTTCTGCTCCCGCTTTGCCCAGGAAGACGTAGACACCGAGTGCGGGGTTATTTTAGAGGAAATCGGCATGTACGAAGATACCCCGGAGGACTTGGTTTCCGAGCGGCTGTCCGCCGCTGTCTACAAGGGCACGTCCCTGGCCAGGCCCATTTTAGGCACCCAGTCTACGCTGGCGGGGATGACCGGGGAGCGGCTGTCCCAATGGCAGCGGGACCGATATCGCCCCGGCGTTTTGGTGGCCGCCCTGGCCGGTCGCTTTTCCCAGGCTCAGGTGGAACACTTGAGCGACTGCCTGTCCGCCCTGGAGCCAGGCGCCCCTCCGCCGCAAAAACAGGCCGCATACCGTCCGGCCGTCACCGTCCGGAAGAAGGCCATCGAGCAAAATCACCTGATTCTGGCCTTTCCCTCCCTCACCTACTTAGACGAGCGGAGGCCCCAGATCTTGCTTCTGAACTCTTTATTAGGCGGCGGATGCTCGTCCCGGCTGTTTCAGGAAGTGCGGGAGAAGCGCGGACTGTGTTATACCGTCTATTCCTATGTATCCGACCATGCGGACACCGGCTTTCTGGGGGTATACACCGCCGCCAACAAGGAACAGGAGCGCCAGGCCCTGGACACGGTTCGGGCCGTGGTATCCGAGCTGGCCGAACACGGCCCCACCCAGGAGGAATTGGATCGGGTGCGGGAACAGGCCAAGGCAAATCTGCTGATGGGTACCGAATCCATCCAGTCCCGGATGAGCCATTTGGGCGCCTCCGCCTTACTATACGGCAAGGTACGCGAGGTGGACGAAATTTTGTCGCTCTATGATGCCGTCACCCGGGAGCAGCTCCAGGCCCTGGCCGAGGAAATCTTTCAGATGGAGCAGGCTTCCCTCTCCGCTGTGGGCCGGGTTGGTTCCATAGAGGATTACATCGGCTGGTTGGGACGCTAATCCGCCGTCTTTTCGATTGAATAAGAATCCGCCTTTCCGGGTAAACTGGCATAAGACTAATTTTTACCGGAAAGGCGGATTCTACATGGAAGTGAAAGAGTTAATGAACCCCAGCGTGATCAGTATCGAACCCACCTCGTCGGCGGCGCTGGCCGCCCGGCTGATCAGCCGGCATAACATAGGCGTTCTGCCTGTGTGCGGCGGCGACCAGCGTCTTCGTGGTGTGGTCACCGACCGGGACATCATTTTGCGGTGTGTCGCGGCGGAGGAAGACCCGGCCCAGACCATGGTACGGGACATCATGACCCGCAACTGTGTCACGGTCTCCCCCGGAGACGACTGTCGGGAGGCCACCCGCCTGATGTCGGTTCAGCAGGTCCGCCGCCTGCCCGTAGTGGAAAGCGGAAAGCTGATCGGGATCATTTCCCTGGCTGATCTGGCCCGGAGCCGCCGCTTTGACATGGAAGCCGCCCAGGCCTTATGCGAAATTTCAGAAAACATTGTGATCCGCTGACACTGAGGTACGCCCTTTTTATCCGGAAAAAGAATTGCCTCCGCCCATAAAGGCGGAGGCAATTCTTTTTCAAATAAGGATGGCACACATTCCCTGGTTAGCCGGGGAATAAAGCGGAAAATTTCAGCACCTCCCGCATTGTGGGGATGGAGGGCGCCGCACCCGGTCTGGAGACAGCAATCGCCGAGGCTTGTGAGGCCAAAGCCATACATTTCTCCGGTCCCATCCCATCCGCCAAACAGGAAACAAAGTAACCTGTAAAGGTATCCCCGGCGGCGGTGGTGTCCACTACGTTCACCCGGTAAGCATCGTGGCTTAGGCGCCGGGTACCGTCATCATAGATACAGCCGCGGCTGCCCAGCGTCAGCAACAGCCGACAGTCAGGCCAGCGGTGGCGGAGTGTATCCAAAATCTGTTCCTCTTCTTTCCCGCCGGACAAAGCAGCCCCCTCAATCTCATTCAAGACCAGCAAAGAGACCAGCCGGAGGGGAAGGTGAAAAATGGTTTCGTCAATGGGAGAAGGATTAAATACGATGGCAACGCCCCTTTGGGCCGCCCGTTCCATCAGGTAGTCCAGGCCGTTCATTTCGTTTTGCAGCATCAGGTAGTCGCCGGGGCCAAACCGCTCCAGCGCCTGATCCATCTCCTGTGGCGTATTCTCCCGATTGCTGCCGCCATAAAGAAGGATACAGTTTTGTCCACCCGGCTCCACCTGAATGATGGCATGGCCGCTGGATCCGTCGCCGATGGACAGCAGGGACAGATCCACCCCGCTGTCGCGAAGCACATCGGCTAAAAGCTGTCCGTCACGGCCGATTTTTCCCGCGTGAAAAACAGTCCCGCCCGCCCGGGCGGCGGCCACCGACTGATTCAGCCCCTTCCCGCCGCAATGAAGCTCCCGTGCCGTCGGAAAAAGTGTTTCGCCAGGCGCAACAAAATGGGGCACATGGTATACGTAATCCAAATTCAAAGAACCATAGCTGAGAATCCGGGCCATAACACGACCATCCTTTCTTCCCAATTAGGGCGCGGGAATCCAAGCGCGGGCTTTGCCCCACCTCAAAACGCGGCTTCCACCTGGATGGCAGGGAACAGATAAGCATGCTGGGACAGCGTGTTGCAGGCCCTGGAAAGCAGTTCGGCATACTGTTCGATGTTATCCGTCCGAATGGAAAGGGTGGAACCGGAAATGCTCAGCGCTCCGGCCACATCCCCCCGACCGGTTCGAATGGCCATCGCCACACACTTGACACCCATCGTCTCCTCTTCGTTGTCTATGGCATATCCTTTTCTCCGGCAGGCAGCCAAACTTTCCATCAGCTTATCGTGGTCGGTGATGGTGTTTTGAGTCACGGGGGACAGCCCGTGCTTCTGGATGATGTTCTCCACCTGTTCGGTGGACATCTGGCTGAGCATGGCCTTTCCGCAGCCGGTGCAATGCATGGGCAGCGTCTTGCCGGAGACCGAGTAGGCAATGGACCTGCGGCTGGGATACACACACTCCAAATAAAATACGCGGCCCCCGATGTGGGAGGTAAGGTAAATGATCTCACCGGTTGCGACCTGAATATCTTCCATCACTGGAATGGCATACTGCACCACCGGCATGGCGGTATGGGCACAGTAACTCAGTTCCATAATTTTATAGCCCAGCCGGTATGCCTGTCCATCCCGAACCTTCATCAGGAACCCTGCTTCTTCCAATGTACGGATCTGATTGAGCAGGGTGCTTTTGGGGATTTCCAGCAGTCGGCTGATTTGAGCGAGCGTCAGTTCGGTTTGCGACGGAGTAAAGCAGTCCAGCACCTTCAGCGCTTTGGCAGTCGCAGTTACCCGGCTGCCGGCAAGCGTATCCGCAGCCGAGCCGGTCCATTCCTTTCCTTGATGCACAATACAACACCCTTTGCGTCTAATCATAATTTACACGATTCAACCGGAACCAAACCTACGACAGACAGAATCTATCCTTTTATATCCTATCGTCCTTTCTGTAAGATGTCAACGAAAAATTTTAAAAAATCCAATCATATGTTTTAAAAAACCACAAAACTATGTTGACATTTAAAATACTGTATGCTAAAATCCACTTGAAATCGTTAGATTGCCGAATAGTCATTCAGTATCACTGAACGTTTTGGCTGTCTTGCACAAGGAGGAAACTCAATGAAAAAACTGCACGGTGTCATCACCGCCATGACGACCCCCTTTACCGTGGACAATCAGGTGGATACGGCAGCACTGGGGGCACAGACCGAGTTTTTAATCCAAAAGGGTGTTCATTGCCTGTATCCCTGTGGCACAACCGGCGAGATGTATCTGATGTCCACAGAGGAACGGGAACTGGTCGCCGAGACTGTAGTCGCAAAGGCCGCCGGCCGCGTCACCGTATTCATCCACGTAGGCGCGATGACGGTGGATGAGACCATTCGTCTGGCCCGGCATGCGCATAAGATCGGCGCAGATGGCGTAGGTGTGGTCACACCCAGCTATTTCACCGTACATGAGCAAGCTATGGTGGAGTACTACAAAACCGTGTGCGCCGCTCTGCCCGAGGACTTTCCCGTCTATGTCTATGTCATCCCGCAGCTGGCCCACAACGACGTCACGGCCGCCACCATGGAACAGATTGCAGCCGCTTGCAAAAACGTAGTCGGTGTCAAATACAGTTTTGCCGATGTCCGCCGGATCAATGACTATCTTCAGATTCGGGGCGGTAACTTCTCCGTTGTCCCAGGCGCCGACGACCTGTTTCTGCCCTGTCTGGCCTGTGGCTGCGACGGTGTGGTCTCCGGTTGCTCCGGTCCGTTCCCCGAAGCCTTTCTTGCCGTCTACGAGGCGTTTCAAGCCGGCGACATCAAGGCGGCACGCAGCGCCCAGGCTGCCGCCACCGAATTGGTCAAGCTGATGGACTTCGGTGCCGATATGTCTATCTTTAAGAATATCCTTACCTTCCGCGGCGTCCCCGGCGGTCATATGCGGGCTCCTCTGACGGACCTGACCCCGGCCCAGACAACCCGGCTGAAGGAACGCGTCACCCCCTATCTGTAAGGCCCCATTTGTATTTCAACGCACGTTTGCGTGAAATAAATCAAGGAAACGAAGGAGTATGAACATGAAAAAGATTCTCTCCCTTGCGTTGGCTGCTGCACTGGCCGTGTCCTTGGCCGCCTGCGGCAACAAAACCAATTCCAACAGCTCGAGCGGAAGCCAGAGCAGCGCTTCCGGCAGCACCAGCCAAGGAACTACGGTAGACTTCCCCGGCAAAAAGCAGATCTCGCTCATCGTCCCCTATTCCGCCGGCGGCGCTTCCGACACCACCGCTCGAATTTACGCCTCGGAGCTGGAGAAAGCTCTAGGCGGAACCGTGGTGGTCTCCAATGTGACTGGCGCCTCCGGCGCCATCGGCCTGGAGCAGGTGCGTAACTCAAAGGCAGACGGCTACACCATTGCGTATATGCCCGTCGAGTCCACCATGCTGCGCGCGCTTGGCTTTACCGATCTCTCCACCGACGATTTTCGTTTTATCGGCCGCGCTATGACCATTCCAGCGGCTGTCACAGTCCGCGCCGACGCTCCCTGGGACACCTTCCAGGAATTTATCGACTATGCAAAAGACCATCCGGGCGAGATCCAGGTCGGGAACTCCGGAACCGGCTCGATTTGGCATGTAGCCGCCGCCTCTATTGAGGACAAGTGCGGCGTGAAATTCACCCACGTTCCCTTCGACGGCGCCGCGCCCGCAGTTGCCGCTCTGCTGGGAAACAACATCCAGGCCGTCACCGTCAGCCCCTCTGAGGTGAAAAACAATGTGGATTCCGGCGACTTCAAGGTACTATGCATCCTTGGCGAAGGTCACTCTTCCGTAGTGCCCGACGTGCCCACCGCTCAGGAGCTTGGTATCGACATCACCATCCAGGGCTGGGGCGGCTTCGCCGTGCCTAAGGATACCCCCCAGGAGATCATCGACATCCTGGAGAAGGCCTCCGAGACTGCAATCAATTCTGATTCCGTGAAGAATCTGCTGGCTGAGCGCGGCTTTGAGCACGCCTATCTCAGCGGCGCTGACATGGACAAGAAAGCCTCTGAGGAGTTGGCTTATTACAGCGAACTGATCCCAAAGCTGGGTATTGCCTAACATAAATCACGGAAAGCCGCGCTCAGGCCTTCGGGCGTGAACGCGGCTTTCCACACCGCCGAGAGAATAGGAGGTCTTCCCACCATGCATAAAGGTGATACAATCCCCGGTCTGATTGCCGCAATATTCGGCTATTCCGTCGCAATCTATACGCTTTTTGAAGACACCATGCGAGTCAACGCCCAGTCCTCTGACGGCGTTCCGGGTGCCGGCTTTTTCCCTGTTCTGCTAGGCTTTATCGTGGGAATACTGGGCACCGTTCTGGCTGTCCGCGGCATTCTGCAAAAAGGAACCGTCCAGTACTTTCAGGTCGATACCGAGGTCAAGCACAATCTAAAGGTCTTGGGGCTGGCCGCTTTATCCATCATACTCTTTTTTATTCTATGGCAAACCACCAAGCAGTTTATTGTTTGTATGGCTGCCCTATGCTTCGCGCTGAACGTAGTGTTTGGGCGCAAGCTGAACTATAACCTCATCTATACTGCGGTATTTACCGCTTTTATTTATGGTGCCTTTGTTCTGGGCTTCTCGGTCCAATTCAACATGTAAAGGAGGCAAACGCATATGTCAGCTGAAATTTGGCTCGGAGCGCTGCATCAGTGTGTTCAGCCTTCCGTTTTGCTGTTTCTGTCCCTTGGCGTCATCATCGGTACGATTATCGGCGCACTGCCCGGTCTCTCCGCAACCATGGGCATTGCCATTATGACCCCTATCACCTTTTGGTTTGAGCCGGCCAATGGCTTCGCCATGCTGATGGGCCTGTGGAATGCCGCCATCTTTTCCGGCGGTATCTCCGCCATTCTGGTCAACACCCCCGGCACCCCCGCCTCTATCTGTCAGGCCTTTGACGGATACGCCTTGTATCGCCAGGGCAAAGGCGGACTGGCTCTGGGTGCCAATGTGATCTATTCTTTTCTTGGCGGGATCTTTTCCACGTTCTGCCTCATCCTGTTTTCCACCCCCATTGCCCGCTTCACCATCTCCTTCAACGCTCCCGAATACTGCATGCTGGCCCTGTTCGGCTTGTCCATGATGGTAGCCGTCTCTGAAGGCGGCGTGTTAAAGGGTCTGATTTTGGGCGGGGCCGGCATCCTTCTGTCCTGCGTTGGTCTGGATCCCATCCTGTCCGTCAAGCGGTTCACCTTTGGTCAGACCGCTCTGCTGGGTGGCATCTCGTTCATCCCCGTCATGATCGGTATGTTCGGCATCGGCGAGGTTTTTTACCAGATCTATACCTTTCGAAAAGAGGATCAGGCACGAGAGTTGGAGACCCGGAAGGTTAACCTGGCCCTTGGGCGGGTCCTGCCCACCGCCAAGCAGGCCAAGGAACTGTTGATCCCCACCGCCATCGCCGCGGTAGAGGGCACCATTATCGGCGCCATCCCGGCCGCCGGCGGCGATATCGCTTCTATTATCTCCTGGGGTAACGCAAAAAAGATGAGCAAGCACCCCGAGGAGTACGGCAAGGGCTCCCTGGAGGGTCTGGCTGTCACCTCCACCGCCAACAATGCCGTCATCGGCGGCGCCATGACGACCATGATGACCCTTGGCATCCCCGGTGATGCGGTCACCGCCATTCTCATCGGCTCCCTGACCATGTACGGCATGCAGCCCGGCATCAAGATGTTTACCGAAAACGTCTCTTTCACCGCCCAAATTATGCTGCTGATGCTGCTGGCCAACGTGGTGTTCCTCATCTTCGGTCTGGCCACCGCCAAGGTGTCCGCCAAGGTACTGAACGTATCCCAGCCCACCGTCTGGACCGCCGTGTCCATCCTGTGCGTGGTGGGCTCCTTTGCTCTGAACAACCGTTTTTTCGAAGTGGGCGTCATGTTCGCAGCAGCCGTTCTGGGCTTCTTCCTGAAAGTATTCAAGTTCCCCACAGGCCCCTTCGTTTTGGGCCTTCTGCTCGGATCTATGCTGGAATCCAACATGCGCCGGGCTCTTGTCATGAGCCACGGAAGCTGGTCCACCTTTGTCACCCGCCCCGTATCCTGCGTGCTGTTTATTGCCATTCTCCTCACCTTCTGCTGGCCCATCGCCAAAGCCATCCTGGCCAAACGGAAGGCCGGCACACAGAAGGCAGACTGAACGCGATGCATATATTTTCCCAACGAGCCGCACCTGCGACTTCAGCGGAAAGCAGAAAGGAATCATAATATGGACGCCCTGAACATAATTCAGGCCCACGGGATCATTCCCGTGTTGGGCCTAACCCGTCCGGAAACCGCGCCCATGGTAGCCGCAGCCCTGCGAAAAGGCGGCTTGCCGCTGCTGGAAGTAACCATGCGGGCGGAACGGGCCATGGACTGTCTGAAGGCGATTAAGGCCACAGACTCCGACACGCTGGTAGGTGCGGGAACCATTCTGCACCCCGAGCAGGTCGATCAGGCCAAGCAGGCCGGTGCCGATTTCATTGTCACCCCCGGTTTCAACCCCAAGGTTGTGACGCACTGTCTGGAACTTGGGCTTCCCGTCGTCCCCGGCTGCGTCACCCCCACCGAGATTGAAGCCGGGTTGGAACTTGGGCTGAATGTCTTCAAGTTTTTCCCCTCCGAACCGCTAAACGGCATGGCCACCATCCGACAGCTGTGTGGCCCCTATGGAAACATCCGGTTCATTCCCACCGCCGGGATTACGCTGACCAATCTGGAGCAATACCTGTCCAGCGACAAAATTGCTGCCGTAGGCGGCAGCTTTATGGCCCCCGCCGCTCTGGTGGAGGCCCAGGACTGGGCTGGGATTACCGCTCTGTGCCAGAGCGCGGTGGAGAAGTCCCTGGGTTTCTCCCTGGCCCACATCGGCATCAACGGCGAGAACAAGGAAGAGGGTCTGGCCACCGCCCGGTGGTTCTTTGACCGCTTCGGCTTCCCGGTGAAGGAAGGCGGAAAGTCCAATTTTGCCGCTTCCTATGTGGAGTGCTGCAATCAGAAATTCCCCGGCAAGTATGGGCACATCGGAATTTTCACGCTGTCCCCAGAGCGGGCGGTGGCGTATTTCCAATCCAAAGGCATCCCTATGCGGGAAGAATTCAAGAACGTGGACGCCAAGGGCAATTTGGTGGCCGTTTACTTGGCGGAGGAGATTGGCGGATTTGCCGTCCACGTTGTGAAGAAGCCCTAAAGGAGGGACTGACATGAAAAAAATTATAAATGAGCCCGCTCAGTATACCGACGACATGCTGAAGGGCATCTACCGCGCCCACCCGGATGAAGTCGGCTTTGTCAACGACGATTTACGCTGCTACTGCATGAAACACAAAGTACCCGGAAAGGTGGCCATTGTCACCGGCGGCGGCACCGGACATCTGCCCTTGTTTTTGGGCTATGTGGGAGAAAATTTACTGGATGGCTGCGCCGTAGGCGGCGTTTTCCAGTCTCCCAGCGCCGAGCAGATTCTCGAGGTCAGCAAACAGGTGGACTCCGGCGCAGGAGTTTTGTATCTCTACGGCAACTATACCGGAGATATTATGAACTTTGATATGGCTGCCGAGATGTGCGATCTGGAGGACATCCAAACCCGCTCCATTGTGGGCGCCGATGACGTGAATTCCAACGCCGATGTCCATGCCAGGCGTGGCGTAGCCGGTATCTTCTTCCTGTATAAATGCGCTGGTGCCAAGGCTGCCCAGATGGGAACGCTGGACCAAGTGCTTGCCGCCGCCCAGAAGGCCAAGGACAATACCCGCACGGTTGGCTTTGCTCTGACCCCCTGTATCATTCCAGAAGTCGGCCACTCCAACTTCTCCCTGGGAGAAAACGAGATGGCCATGGGCATGGGCATCCACGGGGAACCCGGCGTATGGAACGGCCCGGTCAAAACCGCCGATGCTCTGGCTGCCGAATCTCTGGAGGCCCTGCTCAACGATATGCCGGTGGCTTCCGGTGAGGAAGTGGCTCTGCTCATTAACGGTCTGGGGGCCACTTCAGTGGAGGAGTTGTATATCCTCTCCAACAGCGTATCTCAGCTTCTGGAAGAAAAGGGAATCTCTATTTTCCGCACGTTTGTGGGTGAGTTTGCCACCTCGATGGAAATGGCGGGCGCCTCCATCTCCGTGATGAAGGTGGATCAGGAGACAAAGGAACTGCTGGATCTGCCCGTCAACACCCCTTTCTACTGTCAGAACCAGGGAGGATACCATGACTGAACTCAAACAAACCGATTGGATCCGCCTGATGGAGGCGGTGGCGCAGGTGATGACCCAGAATGCCGATCACCTGTGTGAGATGGACGCCCGCATGGGGGACGGCGATCTGGGGCTGACCATGAAGAAGGGCTATTGCGCCCTGCCTGAAATTTACGCCTCTCTGGAGGAACCAGACATGGGCAAGCGACTGTCCAAGTCTGGGCTGAAACTGTCCGGCGTAGTTCCCTCCACCATGGGCACCCTGATGTCCTCTGGCTGGATGGAGGGCGGCAAGCGTCTGGTGGGGAAGCAGACTGTGGATTCCGCCGCCTTCGCAGCCTTCCTCCTCGGGTTTTCCGATGGCATCGCCAAACGCGGCAAATGTGCTCCCGGCGACCGCACGGTGCTGGACGCCATTCTGCCCGCCGCCAAGGCCGCCGAACAGGCCGCCGCTGCCGGCAGTGACCTGTCTACAACCATCCGGGCCGCCCTGGAGGGTGCCAAGTCAGGGGTAAAGGCCACCAAAACGATGACTCCAAAGTATGGAAAAGCAGCCGTCTTCGCCGCAAAGGCCCTGGGAACCGAGGATCAGGGCGCCACCGCCGGCATGCTGCTGATTCAGGGACTTTGCAATGGGATTCAAGCGGGATCAGACAAGGGAGCTTTACAATGAAAAAAATGGTAGGTTTCGGAGATTACATGCTCCGGCTCAATCCCGCGGGCTATCTGCGGTTTTTACAGGCAGACAATTTTCAGGTCAACTACACCGGCGCGGAGGCCAATGTCTGTGTCTCCCTGGCCATGATGGGGATAGAGACCGATTTCGTCACCCGCCTGCCCGGCAACGACATCGCAGCGGCCGGTGTGGCCGAGCTACGCAAGTTCCATGTGGGCACCGACCACATCGCCTACGGCGGCGAGCGCATGGGGGTCTTTTATGTGGAGAAGGGGGCCTCTCAGCGGCCATCCAAGGTGGTATACGATCGGAAATACACCTCCATCGCCACCTGTTCCTATGATGATTTTGACTGGGAAACGATTTTTGCCAGGGCCACCCACTTCCATATGACCGGAATCACCCCCGCTCTAAGCAAAACGATCCCACAGATCTGTATTCAAGTATGTCAAAAGGCCAAGGAGCTGGGTCTGACCATTAGCTGTGATTTAAATTATCGGAAAAATTTATGGACCGAAGGGGAAGCCAAGGCCTGCATGACCCAAATCATGCCCTATATTGACGTGCTGGTGGCCAATGAAGAGGATGCCGAGAAAGTTTTGGGCATCAAGGCCAGGGATACCGACGTCACCAGCGGCAAGCTGAACCGGGAAGGCTATGTGGATGTGGCCAGGCAGATCTGCCAGACTTACGGCACCAAAATGGTGGCTGTCACCCTACGGCGCAGCATCAGCGCCTCGGACAACGAGTGGAGCGCTATGCTGTATACCGACGGTCAGGCCTATTTTTCCCGTCAATATATGATCCGCCTGGTAGACCGGGTCGGCGGTGGTGATTCCTTCACCGCAGGTCTTCTCTATGGCATCATGAACGAATACGGCCCTCAGGAAACCATTGAGTATGCGGCTGCCGCCTCCTGCTTGAAGCAGACCATGGAACTGGACTTTAACCTGTCCACCGCCGACGAGGTCAGACATCTGGTGGCTGGCGACAGTTCCGGTCGGGTGCAGCGCTGAGGCGCTGCACCTCGATTCCATGCGAAAAAGTCGGTACAGCTTGTGTGAGAAATGTTATTTTCCAGGCTCATGTCCTTGGAAATGACGAATTTCAATGTGATTCCACCGCCTGTAGGCGACGGAACTCTCGAGGCTTTCCTTCGAGGGGGCTTTATGACAAGAACAGCGCCCTTCGCCGGAGATTCCGGTGAAGGGCGCTGTTGGCATATTATCGGTCGATCTGCTGGAGCACCCG
The DNA here is from genome assembly GCA_050251755.1 of Lawsonibacter sp. GTDB lineage: Bacteria > Bacillota > Clostridia > Oscillospirales > Oscillospiraceae > Lawsonibacter. The sequence goes on from JBFWME010000001.1 coordinate 39,265, forward strand.
CTCAAACCAGTCGGGCAGGGGGCATTCCAATTCCATAAGCTTTCCGGTCGTAGGGTGGACAAACTTCAGTTTTCTGGCGTGGAGGCACTGCCCGGCCAGTCCCGGCCAGGGCTTGGAGCTTCCGTACACCGTATCCCCCAAAAGCGGGTGTCCAATCGAGGCAAAATGAACCCGGATTTGATGGGTACGTCCGGTCTCCAGCCGGCACTCCACATGGGTATAGCCGGGATATCGGGCCAAAACGGACCAGTGTGTCACAGCCTGGCGGCCGTTTCTGCGGTCAATGGCCATTTTCTTCCGATCCACCGGGTGGCGGCCAATGGGGGCGTCTACGGTACCGGAATTCTCCTTCAAATTGCCAACCGCCACCGCCTCGTACACCCGGGCCAAGCTGTGATCCTGAAGCTGGGCGGCCAGGGCCAGGTGCGCACGGTCGTTCTTGGCCGCGATGATCAGGCCCGAGGTATCCCGGTCGATGCGGTGGACAATGCCGGGGCGCAGCTCCCCATTGATTCCGGACAGGGATGCTCCGCAGTGGTGCAGCAGCGCATTGACCAGCGTCCCATCCGGATGGCCCGGGGCCGGATGGACCACCAGCCCCACCGGTTTGTTGACCACGATGACGTCCTCGTCCTCATACACCACATCCAGAGGGATGTCCTGGGGAATCACATCCACCGGCTTCACCTCGGGCAAGGTCAGCGTCAGCACGTCGCCGGGGACGGTCTTGTAGTTCTTTTTTACCGGCTTCCCCGCCAGAGTGACCACCCCCTCCTCCAGCAAGCGCTGGGCGGCAGACCTGGTCAGGTTCGGAACGGATCGGGCCAGAAAGGCGTCGGTCCGCTCTCCCGCCTGATCAGCAGTCAGCGTCAGGGTTTCCATGCAGCTTCTTTCCTCCTGCTTTTGGCTCCAGCCGGTCTGCCAGAAACAGGTAATACGCCCCGGCGGAGATTCCACCGATCACCACGCAGATATCCGCCACGTTGAATACGGCAAAATTTAAAAACAGCACATTAAACATATCCACCACAAAACCCCGGAACACTCGGTCGATGAGGTTGCCCACCGCGCCCGCCAACAGCAGGGTCAAGGTCACCTTGCCAACAGGGTGGTGAAAAAAGTTCTTCCAAATAGCAACCGCCAGTACCACGGACATGACCAGGGAAATCAGGGCCAGCAGCCAGGTGTGTTCGGAAAACAGGGAAAAAGCTGCCCCTGTATTTTTCACATAGGTCAGCTCGACGATATAGGGGATGAAGGGCACATGGCCCCCCAAAGGAATGTTTTGCAGGACCAAATACTTGACCAGCTGGTCCAGGGCCACCAGGGCCACCGCGAGAATGGCATAGAGCATGGGCGTTTCCTCCGCTGTGCTGTGATCCGCTAAGAAGCGGTTTTCTTCTGTTTTAATTGTATCATATCCCGGCAAACAGAAAAAGCCCCTTTTCTTTGAAATTTTTGGGGATGGGCATTCCTTTGCCTCGCCTTCTCCTGATCTTCCGGTACGCCTCCCGTGCGGCAGCAAACGGCGGCAGTTCGCCCAAGGGAGAAAGGGCCGCCGGAACATTTCGGCAGCCCTTCTTTGGTCACAGACTATTCTTTTTCAGCAGTCGGATGTCATCCCCAAAGAAGTGGAGAATATGGTACTCTCCCTCCAGCCGGGACGCAATTTGGGGCGAATACCGGCGGGCGGCCTCTTCCATGGATAGGTTGGACGAAATAACCGTGTTCCGTCCCGCCACCAGGCGGGTGTTCACCAGTTCGTACAGGGCGGATTGGGTAAACTGTGTGGTCAGCTCGCTGCCCAGATCGTCCAGAATCAGCAGGTCGCAGTTGAGATACCGGCGCGTCTCGTCCTTGGCCTCCATGCCATCCCGGCTGTCCCGCTGGAACTTCCGGGCCTCAAACTGGGCAAACACGTTGCCCGCCGTGTCGTAGACCACGGAAAAGCCCTTTTCGGAAACGGTACGGGCAATGCAGGCCGACAGAAACGTCTTGCCCAATCCCGGCGCCCCAGACAAAAACAGATTTTGAATAGAGAACCGCCCGAACTTTTGGGCATAGTTCAGACATACCTCGTAAACCAGCTCCATATTTTCCCTGGGCGAGCCGCGACCCGGCCAGGGGGTCTGACTGTAGTAGTCGATCCGGAAGGCGTCGAAGGACTGCTCCCCCAGATCCAGCAGTTTGGACAGCTCCTTAATCTGCTCCTCGGTACACAGTTTCTGCAGGCAGGAGCACATACTTGCCCCCCGCCAGCCGGTGTCGTTGCAGAAGGGGCAGGCAGGCTTACTGTCCAATGCGTCCTCGGGCAAACCCAAAGCCCCCAGAAGCACCGCCCGTTCTCTCTGCAGGTCCAGGTTGCGCTCCTTGATGGTCCGGATGGCCTGGGCCGGGTCCTCTCCCTGGCGCAGGGCGGCGGCCACCAGCCGCGACATGGTACCCTGAAGTTCCTTGTCCAGCTGGGCCAGTCTGGGCTGCGTTTCATAAGCCCTGGCCCGAAGCCGCTCTACCCGGTCTACCCGGGTCCTGCGGTTTTCCTCCATGCGGTCTGTCGCCCGGCGCAGCGCATTGGCGTCGTATGACATTGGCTCAGCCTCCCTCCTGCTTCATCTGTTCCATCAGCCGTCGCATCCGTTCCATATCCTCCCGGGCCCGCCGCTCTTCCGCGGCGGGGGTGGCTTGGGTGATCTGACCTCCCGCCCGCACCGGCCTGGGATCATGGTCTCCCACCCGGACGGTAGCGGCGGTGTGAAGTCCCTTTTCGTGCCAGCGGCGCAAAATGCCGTTCATATAGCCCCAGTCCATGGACTGCTTTTTCAGTACCGTCTTCTCATAGGCCATGCGGATGGCCTCGTCGTCAAAGCCCATGCCATCCCAGGCGGCGATGTAGGTCTTCTCCCGCTCCACCAAAGGCCTGGCCGGGATATCCAGCAGACGGAGCACTTCCCGCTCCCGTCCGCGCAGCCGGGTCAGCCGCTGAATGTGGGCCTCGGCCCGCTCCATGGTATCAATGCCCCGGCGAGCCCAAATGAATCCCTCTCTCCGAATTTGAGACAGGAAGGGTTTTCTTCCGGGTCCGTATTTTTGCTCCGTCTCCTCGGCACACCAGCCCACCAGCATCAGAATCACCTCGGCGGGAAGGGCCAGGTGGTCATAAAGGGTATAGAGCGTCTTTAAATCGTTGGCGGATAACTTCTTTCCCAGGCGGCGCTCCACCTCGTCGCACAGAGCGGGGAACGTGGAGGTTTGGTCGGACAGCGCGGAGGAGATATCCTCCAGTGCGTAGTCGGGCGGCGGCGCCTCCTGTGGGACCGGGTCGGGCAAAGGGGTCTCCGCCGGGGCCAGGCCCTGCCCTTTCAGCTGATCCAGCGCAGCGCGCAGCCGGGACTCCGGCCAACGCAGCCCCGCGGCCGAGCCATGGCGCAGCAGATACAGGTAGAGCAGCGCCGCGTCGCCGCTGTCCAGCCGAAGCAGACGGTCCGCCGCCTGGTCGGTCATGGAAAGAACACTGCCTGGAATTAAGATTTGGGCCACAGGCCGCCCCCCTCTCTCTCAAATTCAAATCAGATCCGCGGCTCCCATTTTACAGCAAAATTCTCGCTTCGTAAACAAGAATTTCCACGCTTCCCCTTTCGTGTTCCAACTCGTTTCGTTTTGCTGAGAGACATGTGCCAAAAAAAGAAAAATTCATGGATTATTTAATTTTCAAATTTAGTCGTCTGTGGTATAATGATCTGTAAAGTTGGGTTTATGTGCCCATGAGAGAACACACCAGACAACAGGGGAGGGGTTCCGATGAAGAACAAAGTGGTGGTCACCATCTCCGGCCGGGATTATACCATGGTAGCCGTGGAGGATGAATCTTACGTCCGCAAGTGCGCGTCCCATGTGGACGCTCAGCTGCGCGAGGTTTCCAACAGCCGTCTCTCCCAGGCGGATGCCGCCGTTCTGGCCGCTTTGAACATTGCCGACCAGTATTTTCGGGAGCAGGAGGCGGCCGAGAACCTGCGCCGCCAGATCAAAGACGGCCTTGAGGAAGCCAACCGTCTGAACACGGAGCTGTCCGAGGCCAAGCGGGAGATCTTCAAGCTCCAGAATCGGAAATAAAGAAAACCTGCGGGGCGGTCTGACCGGCCGCCTGCTCTGTTCCAACCACACCCCTGCCATCACAGGAGGATACATCCATGCTGGAGCTTCTTGCCCCCGCCGGCTCCATGGAGGCGGTGACCGCCGCCGTCCAGAACGGCGCTGACGCCGTCTATTTTGGATACGGAAATTTCAACGCCCGCCGCAACGCGAAGAACTTCTCCGAGGAGGAGGCTGCGGCGGCGGTTTCTTACTGCCATCTTCGGGGCTGCAAAGTCCATCTCACCCTGAACACCCTGCTCACCGACCGGGAACTGGCCGAGGCCGCCCAGTTGGCCGCCCACGCCAGCTCCATCGGCATCGACGCCGTTATCGTCCAGGACCTCGGCGTCATGCGCCTGCTGCGGCAGACCGTTCCCGATCTGCCCATTCACGGCTCCACCCAAATGACCGTCCATTCCCTGGATGGGGTCAAGCTGTGCGCCGATCTTGGGATCAGCCGCGTGGTACTGTCAAGGGAACTGAGCCGGGACCAGATCGCCTTAATCTGCCAGCACTCCCCCATTGAGATCGAGGTTTTCGGCCACGGAGCTTTGTGCATGTGCTACTCCGGCCAGTGCTTTTTCTCCTCGGTCATCGGGGGACGCAGCGGAAATCGCGGGCTGTGCGCCCAGCCCTGCCGACTGAACTATGGCTGGGGGAGAAAGGCGGATGAATATCCGCTGTCCTTAAAGGACATGTCTCTGGCCGGCCACCTGAAGCAGCTGCAGGACATGGGAGTGGCCTGCCTAAAGCTGGAGGGAAGGATGAAGCGGCCGGAATACGTGGCCATTGTCACCGGGGTGTATGCCCGGGCTCTGAAGGAGGGGCGGGAGCCCACGCCCGAAGAGCTTCAGCAGCTGGAGCAGGCTTTTTCCCGCCAGGGCTTTACCCAGGGGTACTACCTGGGTCAAACGGGCCCGGACATGTTCGGTACCCGCCAGGAGGGGAAAGAGCCCAAGGAGCTGTATGCCCAGGCCAGGGCGACCTATGAGGCCGGGGAAAGCCGGAAAGAACCCATCCGAATCTACGCTCTGATTCAGGCAGAGCAGCCCGCTCAGGTTGCCGTTCAGGACAAGGAGGGCCGGGTTGTCCATGGGGAGGGCCCCGTGCCCGAAGCGGCCAGGAACGTCCCTCTCACCCAGGAAAAGGTGGAGACCCAGCTCTCCCGCACGGGAGGCACCCCCTATGACTGTGAGAAGATCACCGTCAAGGTGGAGGACGGCCTATCCCTCCCTTTGTCCGCTTTGAACAGCCTGCGCCGCCAGACCCTGGAGGAGCTTTCCCAGCAGCGCGTCATTCCGCCTGCGCGCCGTCAGGAGCCCTTTCACCCCGGCGTCCGATATGAAAATCAAAAGCAGTCCCCTCTTCTCACCGTTTCGCTGCGGGATATCGACCAGCTCAGCTCCGAGCTGCTGGCTTTTAAGCCCGCCCTGCTCTATCTCCCCGTCGATCAGGCCGCCGCCCACCCCGAGGTGGTGGAGCGGTGCCGAAATGCGGGCGTTCCGGTGTCCGCTCTGCTGCCCCGGATCTGTTGGGACAGCGAGGCCCGGGAGCTGGAGACCAATTTGGCGGCCTTGCGCGCCCTGGGCGTGGAGGAGGCCCTGGCCGGCACTCTGGGCGTTGCCCGGCGGGCGATGCAGCTGGGCTATCGGGTCCGCGGGGACTATGGTCTGGGCGTATACAACAGCCAGACCATCAAGGATCTGAAACGGCTTGGCTTTGTGTCCGCAACCGCCTCCTTTGAGTTGAAGCTGGCCCAGATTCGGGATCTCTCCAAGGCCATCCCCCTGGAGTTTCTCGCTTACGGCCGGCTGCCCCTGATGATTACCCAAACCTGCATCATTCACAACCACTCGGGCCAGCACACCTGCTCCAACGTCAATCAGCTCACCGACCGAAAGGGAGAGCGGTTCCCGGTGGTCAAGGCCTGGGGCTGCCGAAATGAGATTCTTAACTCCAAAAAACTCTTCCTGGCGGACAAGTCCGCCGACTGGCAGCGGCTTGGTCTGTGGGGCGCCCGTCTCATGTTCACCACCGAAAGCGCCCCCGAGTGCGTCCGGACGCTGGAGCGGTATCAGGGCCAGGGGACCTATCAGCCCAATGAGTACACTCGCGGACTCTACTACCGGGACGTGGAGTAAGGCCCGGCCATTCTTTGCACGGAGACATACCAACGAGATTGAGAGGAAACCACCATGGAACTAAAAATCAAAGCACTCTCTCCGAAAATCGGGGCAGAAATTCCCGCCCCCTTTTATGCCAGCGCCGGGGCGGCGGCGATGGACCTGCACGCCTGCATGGACGAGCCCGTCACCATCTTTGCCGGAAAACGCGCCGTCATTCCAACGGGAATCGCCATTGCACTTCCCTCCCCGGACTATGTGGCTCTGGTATTTGCCCGCAGCGGACTGGGCATCAAACATGGAATTGCCCCGGCCAACTGCGTGGGAGTCATCGACAGCGACTATCGTGGGGAGATTCTGGTGGGGCTGCAAAATTCCAGCGATGAGGCGTATACCATCCAACCGGGGGACCGCATCGCCCAGCTGATGATTACCCCTGTCCTTCAGGCCCGGATTTCCATGGTGGATACGCTGGACGACACCGCCCGGGGCGCGGGGGGCTTTGGTTCCACCGGAACCTAACTTATTTGTATCTGCCCCGCAGGGCGGCAAACATAAGTCCATCCTTCCACTATATTTTATCAAACAAGGAGTGAGCTCCATGTTCAAGCTTTTTGGAAAAAAACACGCCGACCAGCCCGAGGAGGCGCCCGCCACCCAGCCGGCCGACCAGGACAAGCACCCGGAGGTTGCGGCTCTCGCCGCTCAATTTGACCCGGAAGAGTTTGATATTCTGGCTGTCACGGGGGCCAACGGCTTCGGCGGAGACAAGGAGCCGGAGGCCGAATTCTGGACGGCCACCCTGCCCCTCATCGCCTGGCGGGAGGGGGACGGCCCCATCCATGAGGAGGACACCTGTCTGGTGTCCCTGGCCGACGACACCCTGATGGAATATCTGAAGCGGCGTGCCCCCAAGGACAGCATTATTCAGGCCCGGGTGCGCCAGGGCTTGGAGGACGACCGCTTTTTGCTGGTCGGCCTTCCCACCCCCATTATGGATTCGGATCTGAAAGCGATTCTGGACGAGAAGACCCGCGAGGTCAGCACCTGGGTATCCGGTCTGGGTACCTTTGTCCTGAATCGATCGGTAAACTGGTATCAGGCGGATGTGGAGTGGCTGGATCAGCCCGTCCAACTCACCTATGATCCGAACACCGAGGAGGCGATGAAGGCCGCTCAGGACACCGCCCTGGCCCTGATGACCGATCAGGCGGGCTGGGATCAGAGGATCCGGGCATACGCAGCCGACAAACTTCTCCCCTTGGCCGGCGCTATGCCCCGGGACGAGGAGACGGATGAGGAGACGGAAGAACCGGAAGCCGAGGAGTTCATGGCCCGCATTGAGCTGGAGTCGATCCAGGCCTACCCCAACGGTGGTTTCGCATTTTGGTTCCACGACGGCGGCCTGTCTTCAGAGCGTTCCATCCAGGTCTCCGGTTCCCTCTCCGACGGCCCTTCCGACGCCGGAATTGAGGAATAAGGGACCGCTTATGACGTTGATTCTCGCATCCCAATCCCCTCGGCGGCGGGAGCTGCTGCAGCAAATGGGGTTTTCTGATTTTTTGGTCCGACCCGCCCGCGGGGAAGAACTTGCCGACCCGGCTCTCTCCCCCTCCCGGCTGGTGGAGGAACTCTCCCTGCAAAAGGCTCGGGAAGTCTCTGCCACCGCCGCCCCGGACGATCTTGTCATTGCCGCCGACACCGTGGTATCCGTGGATGATCGGGTACTGGGCAAGCCACGCAGTAAGGCACAGGCGGCGGACATGCTGTCCGCCCTGTCCGGCCGCACGCATACCGTATACACCGGGGTGACGGTGTGCCGGGGCGGCGCGTTTCTCACCCGGCACGAGGCCACCTCCGTCCGCTTTCGCGCTCTGTCCCCGGAGGAAATTTCGGCCTATGTGGCCACCGGAGAGCCGATGGACAAGGCGGGAGCCTACGGAATCCAGGGCTACGGCGCCCTGCTGGTGGAAGCGATTCAGGGGGACTATTTCAACGTAGTGGGCCTGCCGGTGTGTCGGCTGGGCCGGATGCTGGCCCAATTTGGGGTAGACACGCTGGCCTTATGTGCCCAAAAGGAGCAACCGACGTGAAAGATTTTTTCCGCCAAAACGGAATATTGCTGCTGGTCATCGCTCTGCTGCTGTCGATCCTTATTGGGGTCGGCTCCGCGTTTCTGGGCGGGGATGCAGATCCCTTGTCCAATGCAGTAAATATGATTTCCTCCCCCATTCGCGGCGGAGTCTCCGCCGTTTTGGACTGGTCGGAGGGCGTATACACCTATGTCTTTCACTATGAGGAGCTTCACAACGAGCTGGACGAGCTGAACAACAAGGTAGCCGATCTGGAGGAGCAGGTGCGCCAGGACCAGGAAGCCAGCCGGGAAAACGAACAGCTCCGGGAGCTGTTGGATCTCCAGGCCCGCCGCCGGGACTTCACCTTCGAGTCCGCCCGTGTCACCGCCCGTTCCACCTCCAATTGGGAGTCTACTTTGACCATCAGCAAGGGCTCCTCCGCCGGGGTTGCGGTGGGCAACTGCGTCATTACCGAAACCGGTGTGCTGGTGGGCATCGTATCCGAGGTGGGGTCGAACTGGTCCACTGTGTCCACCATCATCAACACCGATATTGAAATGGGCGGTATCGTCTCCCGCACCTACTCGGCCGGTATTCTGGAGGGAGACTTCGCTCTGATGGGGAAGGGGCAGCTGAAGCTGAGCTATCTGCCCGACGGCGCCCAACTGGTGTCCGGAGACGAGGTGCTTACCTCTGGCAAAGGAGACGTCTATCCCTCCGGTTTGGTGGTGGGACATGTGGACGGAATCTTTACCGATCCCTCCGGCATGACCCGGTATGCCGTCGTTGATCCCGAGGTTGGGTTGGATACGCTCGTCGAAATTTTTGTCATTAAGGACTTTGACATCGTGGAATAATCACGTTGTCCTTCCGCAGAAAGGGGGGTGGGCCAATGACCCGCCGTAACCTGATCCACAAATGGCTCATCTACTCCCTGGGCCTTCTGCCCGTCTGGCTGTTGGACGCCTATATTCTTCCCCGCTACCCGCTCTGGGGCATTACGCCGATGCTGCTGCCCTCCGCGGTGGTGGCGGTCTCGGTGCTGGAGGGAGCTTATGCCGGCACCGGCTTTGGGCTTGGCGTTGGTCTGCTGTGGGAACTGGCCTATCCCGGAGGCTTTGGCGGTCTGGTCATCGCCATGGCCCTGGTGGGCACCGCCACGGGGTGGGCGGCCCAATATGCCCTGTCTCAATCCCTTCCGGGCTGCCTGCTGTGCACCGCCGGGGTGCTGGCTGTTCTGGACGGGCTTCGGGTGGCCCGCGGGCTGATTACCGAAACCGCCGGTCTGCCTGCTCTGCTTCAAATTGCGGTTCCTGAATGCCTGCTCTCTCTGGCCTGGACCCCGGTGGTCTACCTGCTCTTCCGAACCGTCTACCGCCGGGTTGGCGGCACCAAACTGGCTTAGCCTTCTGTTTGCAATGTTTCAAGGAGGTGGTCCATAACGGATACCAAACAATTTCATCGCCGGGTGTGGGCCATGGTGGTCCTGCTTGCCATCGTTCTGACCAACATGGGAACCTCCCTGTATGATCTGCAAATCAACAATGGTGAGGAGTATTATCGGCAATCCAAATACAAGATTGCCGAAACCCAAATTGTAGAGGCCGGCCGGGGCCAGATTTTGGATCGAAACGGCCGGGTGCTGGTCTCGGACAAGGCGGTCTATCAGGTAACGCTGAACACCTCTCTTATGGGCGATAACCGGAACGCCACCCTGCTCTCCCTGATTCAGGTTGCCCGGGAGAATGGGGTGGAATGGTCGGACTCCCTGCCCATTTCAGATCAGGCTCCCTTTGTCTTCACCACCGCTTCTCCCTACTACACCGTCACGCAAAATGAGGACGGAACCCAAACCTCCGCTCTGACCCGTCTGGGCAAACTGGCGGTAAAGATGAAGTGGATCAAGGATCCCACAAATGTGCCTGAGCGTTCCGCCGAGGAGACCGCGGAAACTGAGGAGACGGTCCCAGACCAGGAACCAAGTCTGATGGACAAAATCAAACTCTTTTTTACCGGCTCTTCCTCCCAGGTACCTGTCCAGGAAATCAAAACCGAGGAGAGCTCCGCACTTCCCTCTGCCCCCCAACTGCTGGACCTGATGTGCGCATCCTTCGGACTGAACGGAACCTCCGGCGACGACGGAGACTCCACCGCGAACCCGGGACTTCTAAACCAGGAGGACACCCGGGCTGTGGCCGGAGTCCTCTACGAGCTGTATCTCCGCTCCCGGGAGGTCTATCAGATTCCCTATCTGTTCGCGGAGGATGTGGATATTGATTTCATTTCACGGGTCAAGGAGCTGTCTCTTGTGGGGGTCGTCATGGAGGCCACCACCGTGCGCCAGTACCACACCGCTTATGCCGCCCACCTGTTGGGCCGTGTGGGGCTGATGAACGAGGAGGAATGGGCCACTTACAAGAACTTGGACGAAGACGGAGACGGTGTGGCCGACTACCAAATGGACGATACCATCGGCAAGGAGGGCATTGAGAAGGCCTTTGAGTCCTATCTTAGAGGCACCCCGGGCAAGCGAGCCCTGGAGCGAAACACCAGCGGGAAAGTGGTGTCCGAAACCTGGCTCACCGAACCAAAACCGGGAGACAATGTGGTTCTCACCCTCGACTTGGACTTGCAGATGGCGGTGGAGGATATCTTGGCCAACGCTCTGCCCAATCTGGTCAGTAAGGAGGTGGCAGGTGCCGCCTGCGTGGTTCTGGACGTAAACAGCGCGGAAGTGCTGGCCTCGGCTTCCTACCCCACCTTCCATCTTGCCTCTTACTCCGCCGACTACCAGACAAACGTGGAAAACCCGCTGAAGCCGCTGTTTAACCGTGCCCTTCAGGGAACGTATGCTCCCGGTTCCACCTTTAAAATGGTCACCGCCGTGGCCGGTCTGGAGGAGGGCATCATTACTCCATCCACCAAGATTTTAGATGAAGGGCGATACACCTATTATCCAGGCTTCGCACCCCAATGCTGGATTTTTCGTCAATACGGTACCACGCATGGCTGGCAAAACGTCACCGACGCCATTAAAAACTCCTGCAACTACTTTTTCTATGACGTAGGCCGGCAGCTTGGAATCCAGCGTCTCACTGACTTTGCCACCCGGTTCGGCTTGGGTCAAAAGACCGGGCTGGAGCTTACCGAGGCCCAGGGCGTGATGGCCGGACCGGAGTACACGGAAAAAATGGGAGGCACCTGGTACGACGGCAACACACTGTCGGTGGCCATCGGCCAGGAGAGCAGCCAATTCACCCCAATCCAGCTGGCCAACTATATCGCCACCCTGGTCAATGGGGGGACCCGAAACGCTACGCATCTGCTAAAAGAAGTGAAATCCAGCGACTTTTCTCAGATTTTATACACCTACAAGCCTCAGGTCCTCAGCACCATTCAGATTCAGGACCAGAATCTGGCCGCGGTCAAGGCGGGGATGCTGGCCCTGACCACCGAGGGCTCGGTTGCAAAATATTTTAAAGATCTCGGGGTTACGGTGGGTGCCAAGACGGGCTCCGCCCAGGTCAGCGCCCAAACCGAGTCCAACGCCGTTTTCGTCTGCTTTGCTCCCTATGACAACCCCGAAGTAGCCGTCGCCATCGTGGTAGAACACGGCGGCAGCGGCTCTGAACTGGGCGCCATGGCCGCCGATATCCTTTCCTACTACTTTTCCGCACAGGAGACTCGGGAGGAGCTTTTAACCGAGAACACTTTAATCCGATAACCCCCTCCTCTCCCGGCACTTGACGGAAGGGGGGAAACCAGGTAGACTGTTACACGCAAGCGAGTTTATATTTTTGGGGATTCCCCAGCAATTGGTAAGGAGATGCCTAACATCATGTCTGAAAACTGCACCCACGACTGTTCCAGCTGCAGCAGCGACTGCTCGTCCCGGGATATGCGTGTCCCGGCCAATGCCATGTCCAGCATCAAACGGGTCATCGCTGTGGTCAGCGGCAAGGGCGGCGTCGGTAAAAGCACCGTGACCGCCTCATTGGCCGTGGCGATGGCTCGGAAGGGAAAAAAGGTAGCCATCCTGGATGCCGATATTACCGGCCCTTCGATCCCCACCGCCTTTGGTATCCATCAAAAGGCCACCGGAACCGATTCCGGGATTGACCCGGCCGTCACCACCGGCGGCATTAAGCTGATGTCGTTAAACCTGCTGACCGCCAACGAGACCGATCCCGTTATCTGGCGTGGCCCTGTCATCGCCGGCGTGGTCACCCAGTTCTGGTCTGAGGTGGTGTGGGGCGACGTGGACTATCTGTTTGTGGATATGCCGCCCGGAACCGGGGATGTACCCCTCACTGTCTTTCAGTCTCTCCCGGTAGACGGGATTATCGTCGTCACTTCCCCCCAGGAGCTGGTGTCCATGATCGTCACCAAGGCGGTGAACATGGCTAAGATGATGGACATTCCCGTCTTGGGCCTGGTGGAAAACTATAGCTACTTCCAGTGTCCCGACTGCGGCTCCAAGCATGCCATCTTTGGGGAAAGCCATCTGGATCAGGTGGCCACGGAACTGGAAGTACCTGTCCTGGCCCGTCTGCCCGTTGATCCGGCTTTGGCGGCCGCCTTTGACTCCGGAACGCTTGAGCAGGTGGAGGAAAATTATCTGGAACCGGTTGCCGACCACTTGGACGGCTGACCCAATTGGGCCGGTAAAAGTAGGCCGTCGTTGTGTTGCCACAGCGACGGCCTGCTCTTATCTATGATTTTGTTCCTGCATGAAGCAGATGTTCTGTAAAATCAGTTCCTGCTGCTCCTTTAACAAAAAACGGTAATTTTCAATCAAGTCCCGTTCTTCCTTTTTCAAGTGCATGGGCGGATCCGGGTCTTCGCTCAATCCTACCAGATAATCCACTGTGAGATGAAAATACTGTGCAATTTTGACCAGCAAATCCACGGATATATCATTGCGTCCATTCAAATAATTGCTAAACATGGCCTCAGTCACATGGAATTCCCGGGCCAACTTTTTTTGCTTTATATCATGATCCGTAATCCAATCTTTTGCTCTGGCCCCATAATTCATAATATCCCCCCTGAGGCCAGTATGTTAAATTTTATAAATATTATTTTAAAAATTTAATAATACTAAATTTTACTTACATTAATCTCATAATTCTCCATAATTAGCAATGGGAAATATTATTTCGGGTTATTTTTTCTTAATCGCCTGTTTGCCTTTGAGCAAAAAAAAGGCGCCGCTAAAAAGCGGCGCCCTCGGAATCTCAACTGCTTACTTATGATCCACAGAGTACATGTGCTTGACCAGCTCCAGCACCTTGTTGGAGTAACCAATCTCGTTGTCGTACCAGGACACGACCTTCACAAACGTATCGGTCAGAGCAATACCAGCGTCGGCATCAAAGATAGAGGTACGGGAATCGCCCAGGAAGTCAGAGGACACAACCGCTTCATCCGTGTAGCCGAGGATGCCTTTCAGCTCGCCCTCGGAGGCCTTCTTCATTGCGGCGCAGATCTCCTCATACTTGGCGGGCTTGGCCAGATTAACCGTCAAATCCACCACGGATACATCCAGGGTGGGAACACGCATGGACATGCCGGTCAGCTTGCCATTGAGCTCAGGAATCACCTTGCCCACGGCCTTGGCCGCACCAGTGGAAGAGGGGATGATATTGCCGGAGGCAGCGCGGCCGCCGCGCCAATCCTTCAGAGAGGGTCCGTCAACGGTCTTCTGGGTAGCGGTGGTGGAATGGACAGTCGTCATCAAACCGTCGGCGATGCCCCAATTGTCATTCAGAACTTTGGCGATGGGGGCCAGACAGTTCGTGGTGCAGGAGGCGTTGGATACAAAGTCCATGTCGGTGGTGTACTTGTCCAGATTCACGCCGCAGACGAACATGGGGGTGTCATCCTTGGAGGGGGCGGACATAATCACCTTCTTGGCTCCAGCGGCCAGATGGCCCTGTGCCTTCTCTTTGGTCAGGAACAGACCGGTAGACTCCACCACATACTCAGCGCCCAGCTTCGCCCAGGGCAGATCGGCGGGGCTGCGCTCGGCGGAAATGGGGATTTCCTTGCCGTTTACGATAATGGCGTTCTCGGTGCTGTCAACGGTACCCTCGAAGTGGCCATGCATCGTATCATACTTCAGCATGTAAGCCAGGTAATTAGCGGGACACAAATCGTTGATGCCCACGATCTCGATTTCGGGATGATTCAGACTGGCCCGGAACACCATGCGGCCAATTCGGCCAAAGCCATTGATGCCAACTTTAATGCTCATGTTGAATGACTCCTTCTCTTAAATACAATCTCATGCTTCTCTGTCAGGGTTCGGTAAGTATTATACCCTTTTTCCTCTTTTTTTGGTAGTGTCTTTTTCCCTAGAATTCAGAAAAATTTTCCTACAAAATTAGCCATACCGCAAGGAAGTACAGTCTTGCTCTCTTTTTTCGCTCTTTTTTTCACTTAACCTCTGCTTTAATTACAAATTATCCTGCGTTTCCACTTTTTTCACTTTTCTCTTGTTGTGGCTGGAAATCTTTGTTATACTGTCTTCACAGTTTCTGCAACATGGCAAATGAATCTTTCGCGCATGCTACCTCTGCAGAATAAAATAAACTACGATCCCAGTTCAGGCAAACCTGTTGGTTCGGGAGGAGACCGCTATGCCGAATTTGAACCACATTTTTCTAGACTCTTTCCCAGAGGCCGCTGTGCTGACCGTTCAGGGGCAAATCATTGCTTCAAACCTTATGGCACGACATTATCTGCCTCAGCTGGAACCCGGAGCCCCCGTCCCATCCTATATTCCCCTGCCCCATTCCTCCAGTTCCGGCATCTTTACCGGCGGTTTAAGCACCTATTCGTTTCGCTTTACCCAGCTCCCAGAGGGCCTGCTAATTCTCTTTCGTCCCGCTCCCCAGACTGCCCTTACCGATATCCAGCTGGACGGCGCCCTGCGCCAACTGCGCACCTTTATGGAGGACATTTTGCTGGAAATGGGAAGCTCTTCCGCTGAAAGCCATGCCTCCTTTCATAAAAGCTTTTACCGTATGTTCCGTCTGGTAGACAACCTAGAGCTCATCCGGGCCGCGGGGAGTCCCGAAGGTCTTCCTTTTTCTCCGGTTTCTATGGACTTAGCCGGTCTATGCAGTCAGGTCATTGGGGATTCCGCCCCCCTACTTTTGGAAGGTGGGATTACCTTGGACTACCAGTCCTCTTTGTCTTCTTTGCTCATCCCCGGTGATCCAAAACT
>JBFWME010000001.1:54924-75378 GCA_050251755.1 Lawsonibacter sp.
GCAATGGGGCGCTCCCGGGAGAACCGTCTCTCTGGGGCGCCTGCCTCGTTTTTCCCGTTCGTGCGGCGGCGCCTGACTGCTGAAATATTTTTTCTTGACGAGGCCTTGAGACAATAGTATAATAATTCGGTGTTTTTTCGGACAAGCGATGTATTTGTTTGATGGAGGGATGTTTATGGCAGTGAAGTATATTTTCGTCACCGGCGGTGTGGTGTCCGGCCTGGGAAAGGGCATCACGGCGGCCTCGTTGGGCCGTCTGCTGAAGCAGCGGGGTCTGCGTGTGAAGGTCCAGAAGCTGGATCCTTATCTCAACGTGGATCCCGGGACCATGAGCCCCTATCAGCACGGGGAGGTGTTCGTCACCGACGACGGGGCGGAGACCGACCTGGACCTGGGTCATTATGAGCGATTCATCGATGAAAACCTGACCTTTAACTCCTCTGTCTCCTCGGGCAGGGTATATTGGAATGTTCTCAACCGGGAGCGCAAGGGCGATTATCTGGGCGGTACCGTTCAGATCATCCCACACATCACCAATGAGATCAAGCGGAACATCTACTCCCTGGATCGTGACGACATCGACGTGGCCATCGTAGAAATCGGCGGCACTGTGGGCGATATCGAAAGCCAGCCCTTCCTGGAGTCTATCCGCCAGGTGGCCGCCGAACGGGGCCGCCAGAACGTGATGTTCCTCCACGTCTCTCTCATTGTTTCTATCCCCGGCACCGGAGAGCTGAAGAGCAAACCGACTCAGCACTCCGCCAAGGAGCTGCTCTCTCTGGGCATTCAGCCCGACGTCATCATCTGCCGCAGCGACTACCCCGTGCCCCGGGATATTTTGGCAAAAATTTCTCTGTTCTGCAACATTCCAAAAGAGAACGCCATTCCCAACCTCACCGCCGAGGTATTGTACGAGGTGCCCCTGATGCTGGAGCGGGAGGGGCTGGCCGACGTGGTGGTCCGCCGCCTTGGGCTGATCTGCCACATGCCGGACCTGACCGAGTGGGCGACCATGGTCCACCGGGCCAAGAACCCAAAGGGCTGCGTGGAGATCGCCCTGGTGGGCAAGTATGTGGCTCTTCACGACGCCTACCTGTCCGTGGTGGAGGCCCTGACCCACGGCGGCATTGAAAACGACGTCAAGGTGAAGGTACGCTGGGTCGATTCCGAGACGGTGACGGACGACAATGCCGCCCAAATTTTGGCGGGAGCCAACGGTGTGTTGGTTCCCGGCGGATTTGGGGACCGGGGCATTGAGGGGAAAATTTCGGCCGTCCGGTACGCCCGGGAACACAAAATTCCCTTCTTTGGCATCTGCCTGGGCATGCAGATGGCGGTCATCGAGTACGCCCGCCATGTGTGTGGGATGTCCGATGCCCATTCCAGTGAGCTGTCCCAGACTACCACGCATCCCGTTATCGATCTGATGCCGGATCAGCGTGGTGTCACCGCTAAGGGAGGCACCATGCGGCTGGGTGCCTATCCCTGCCACATTACCAGCCATAACAGCTTTACCTATCAGGCTTACGGCGCCGATGAAATCGCCGAGCGCCACCGCCACCGCTACGAATTTAACAACGACTACCGTCAGGATCTGACCCAGGCAGGGCTGGTGCTGGCCGGTCTGTCCCCTGACGAGCGCTTGGTGGAGATCGTCGAGCTGCCCAACCACCCCTGGTTTGTGGGCGTCCAGTTCCACCCGGAATTGAAATCCAGGCCGAATAAGGCCCACCCCTTGTTCCGGACGTTTATCGGCGCAGCCAAAGCGCAAAAGGAATCTGCGAAATAAGCGGTACCGTGTCCCCGCCGTCTGATCATACGCACTTCCGACCGCGGGGTACTCCGCTTCCTTTGTCCGGTCTACTTAACTTGTTTGACTTTGTCCATTCGAAGCGAACACAATGAAAAAACAGCGCCTCTCCGGCCGCCGGGTCGGGAGGTCGTGCGCCGAACTTCCCGCCATCAGGCCTTTGAAGGCGGGAATCTTCGGCGCTTTCTTTTTTCGAAAGGAGAACCTTGTGAGACCACCGTCTTGTCTTCGGGAATATGCGCGGTACTGTTCCTTGAACATCTTCGGAATGCTGGCCCTGTCCTGCTATATTCTGGCGGACACCTTTTTTGTGGCCAACGGGCTGGGCGCGGACGGCCTGGCCGCCCTGAATCTGGCGCTTCCGGTATATAGCCTTATCCATGGCAGCGGCCTGATGCTGGGCATGGGCGGAGCCCCCATGCGCTCCATGCTGGCCATGGTAAGCGGCAGCTTGTCCAATATTCTTTTGGACTACCTGTTCCTTTTCCCTCTTAATATGGGCATGTTCGGCGCCGTCTTTGCCACCGGTTTGGCCCCCATCATCAGCATGGCCGTTCTGGCGTCGTTCTTTTTGCGGCGTCAAAACGGATTTCACCCCGTGTCATGCCGCCCATCCCTGTCTCTTGGACGGGCAATCGCCGCAGCCGGTGTGCCCTCCCTGGTCACCGAAGTATCCTCCGGTCTTGTCATCCTCGTGTTCAACGCCATTCTCCTCCGCCTTCAGGGCAACCTGGGGGTCGCCGCTTACGCCGTTGTGGCTAACCTCTCCCTGGTGGTCTTTTCTATCTACACCGGGATTGCCCAGGGAACCCAGCCCCTCCTCAGCGGATATTACGGGTCCGGATGCCGGTCCAACATCCGGGCCGTGCTGCGTTACGCGGTAGTGACCGTGCTGGTATTATCCACCCTGCTTTACACATTGATGTTCCTGGAAGCGGACTCCATTGTGTCTGCCTTTAACCGAGAACAGGATCCCGCACTTCAGGCCATGGCCGTTTGGGGGCTGAAGCTCTACTTCATTGCCTGCCCCTGCGTCGGTCTGAACATCGTTTTATCCGTCTATTTTACTTCTACCGAAGTCCCCCGTCCCGCCCACGTGATCTCTCTCCTCCGGGGATTTTTCCTCATTCTTCCGCTGTCTTTCCTGCTCTCCCAATTCTGGGGCATGAATGGATTGTGGCTCACCTTCCCAATCACTGAATGGCTGGTGGCCGGGGTGGCGATTCTGTTTTACCTCCGAACCCAGAAAGGACCGTCTCTGCGCGGAAACCGCTCCGGATAAAGGCCCCCAGCCGGTCCTGCCAAACGAGTAAACATGCCGTCCCGCCGTCCGGGTTTTCCGGACGGCGGGACGGCATGCGTGTTAGGTCCAAGGTTCATGTCCTTTTCCCTGAGAGGATTTCATTTCATTCCGTCGCCTGCGGGCGTCGAAGCTCTTAGATGGGACTCCCAGCGGGAGTTCTTCCACCGCCTCAGCACCGGTTTTCATCCAGGTGCCAGATCTCCTGGTTATACTGTCGGATGGTCCGGTCGGAGGAAAAATATCCCGACTTGGCGATGTTGACCAGCATCTTCCTCGCCCAGGCCTTCCGGTCTTCGTAATCTCCCATGGCCCGTTCCTTGACCGCGATATACTCTTCCACGTCCAGCAGCGCCATAAACCAGTCCTTGCGCTTCATGTCGTTCCACAGGGCGGACAGGCAGGCCGGATCACCGATGGCCAGCAGCTGCGGGGACACCAAAAAGTCCACCAGCCGTTCCACCTGGGGATGATGGTAATGGTCCAGGGCCCGGTAGCTGCTCTCGGCGTACATCCGGATCACCTGGTCGCTGGAGGCTCCGAATGTGTAGATATTCTCCGGCCCCACCAACTGAGCAATCTCCACGTTGGCCCCGTCCATGGTCCCCAGGGTAATGGCGCCGTTGGCCATAAACTTCATGTTGCCAGTACCGCTGGCCTCCTTCGAGGCCAGGGAGATCTGCTCGGAGAGATCGCATGCGGGAATCAATGCCTCGGCCCAGGTGACGTTGTAGTTCTCCACCATCGCCACCCGCAGCCAGGGCCGAACCTGGGGATCCTGTTCGATCAGCTGCTGCAGGCACAAAATCAGGTGGATGATATGCTTCGCCATCACATAGGCGGGGGCGGCCTTGGCCCCGAAGAGGACGGTAATCGGCCGCTCCGGCAGCGTCCCATCCTTGATTTCCAAGTATTTGTGGATGAGATACAGTGCGTTCATCTGCTGCCGCTTATACTCATGGAGGCGCTTGATCTGGATGTCAAAAACCGACCACGGATCCAGTTCAATGCCCTGGGTCGACCACATCAGACGGCACAGCCGATCCTTATTCGCCTGCTTGACCGCCAGCAGGCGGTCAAGCACCGCTTCCTCATGCTCAAAGGCCAACAGGCCCTCCAGCCGACCGGTATCCCGGCGCCACTCGGTGCCGATGCTGTCGTCGATGAGAGCGGTAAGTCCGCCATTGCAGGCTTCCAGCCACCGGCGGAAGGTAACGCCGTTGGTCTTGTTGTTGAACTTTTGGGGGTAGAGGTCATAAAAGGGCTTCAATTCCGTCTGTTTTAAAATCTCGGTGTGGAGGGCGGCCACCCCGTTGACGGAAAAGCCATAATGGATGTCCAGATGGGCCATGTGCACCCGGCGCTGGTCGTCCAGAATGGACACCTGGGGTTCTGGGTGGGCCTCTTTCACCCGGCGGTCCAGCTCTACCAGGATGGGCACCAGCTGGGGCGCCACTGTTTCAATAAAGTTCAGCGGCCACGTTTCCAGCGCCTCGGCCAAAATGGTATGGTTGGTGTAGGCGCAGGTACGGCTCACTTGCTCGACGGCCTGGTCAAACGACATTCCCCGCTGGGTGAGCAGGCGAATCAGCTCCGGGATGATCATCGAAGGGTGGGTATCGTTGATCTGGACCACCACGTGGTCGGCCAAGGTCTCGACCCCATAGCCCCGTTCCTCCAGTTCCTGCAAGATCAGCTGCGCTCCGGCGGACACCATGAAATACTGCTGGTACACCCGAAGCAGGCGGCCGGCTTCATCGCTGTCATCCGGATAGAGGAAGGCGGTCAGATTGTGGGCAATGTCCGCCTTGTCAAAGTGAATCCCCACCCAGGGCTGGTTTGCGGGCTGCTCCACATCAAAGAGATGAAGGCGATTGGCATATTCGTTCCCCGCCCCGGGAATCGCAATGTCATAGAGCACCGCCTTCCGCTCCACCCCTCCAAGGGAGACCGGAAATGTTTTCCCGGTGGGAATCAGCCAGCTCTCCCCCTCCAGCCAGGGGTCGGGCAGCTCGGTCTGCTTGCAGTCCACAAACTTCTGTCGAAACAGGCCGTAGTGGTAATTCAGCCCCACCCCGTCCCCGGGCAGTCCCAGGGCGGCAATGGAGTCTAAAAAGCAGGCCGCCAGACGGCCCAGGCCACCGTTCCCCAGGGAGGGCTCCGGCTCCATTGACTCGATCATGCCCAGATCCCTGCCCAGATCGGCCAAAAGCTCCTTGACCTGATCGTAAAGCCCCAGCGCCAACAGGTGATTGGACAGCAGCTTGCCCAGCAAAAATTCCGCAGAAACATAGTACAGCTTCCGCCCGGCTCGCGGGGCCGGACGATCCTGAGACAGCCGACGGGTCAGCACCAGCAGCGCCTCATAAAGCTGAGTATCGCTGCACTGGTCGGGGGAGCGGCCAAACCGCTCCTGGGTCAGCTGGAAAAATTGTTCTTTTAATTCCATTATAACAATCTCCTCTCCGTCCGAAATGGAAACGTTTCCATTCTGAGGATGGAGTCAGTATACCAGCTTGTCGTCGGGTCGTCAAACTTTTTCTGCCGAAAATTCACACAATGTTCCCCTGCATTTCTCCTTCGCCTTCTGCATAAGTGCAGAAGGCGGGGGATGCCTCCAAACCATTTGCTGCCCGTTTTGGGGCCTGTTCCGCTGTTTTGGTAAGGCGCTGATACACCTTCATTTCCCGATGCAGCCGCTTCGCCAGCTTGGGGGTGCAGCTTCCGGGCAGCATCCTCCACGTCCAGTTTCCTCCCAGGGTGGAGGGAATGTTGATTCTGGCCTCGCTGCCCAAATCCAGGATGTCCTGCATCTGGATCACGGCAAGGTCAGCGGGAGAGGCCCAGGCCGAGCGCATCATCCCCCAATGGTACCCTTCCCGCTTGGTCAGGCGAAGATATTCTCTGGCAAAGGCCACGTCCTTCCTGGGCGCGGAGGCCATCCAACCCTGAATGGTGTCGTTGTCATGGGTTCCGGTATACACTACACAGTGGGGGGAGTAGCGGTGAGGCAAATAATCACTACCCATGTCCCGACTGTCAAAGGCAAACTCCAGCACCTTCATGCCGGGATAGCCCGTGTCCTTTCGCAGTTTGTGTACGGACGGAGTCAGGAACCCCAAATCTTCCGCAATAATGTCCTTTCGGCCTAACTTTTTATTCACGGCCCGGAAAAACTGGATGCCCGGCCCGGGGCGCCAGCGGCCGTTTTGCGCGGTGGCGTCCCCATAGGGGATGGCATAATAGGAATCAAACCCCCGAAAATGATCAATCCGCAGGGTGTCATAGATCTGAAACTGGAACGCGAGGCGACGCAGCCACCATCGGTATCCGTCCTCCTCCATGCGATCCCAGCGGAACAGGGGATTCCCCCACAACTGGCCGTCGGCGCAAAAGCAGTCGGGCGGGCATCCAGCCACTTCAGTGGGCCGTCCCGTCCGGTCCAGCTGAAACTGATCCGGATTGGCCCACGCATCGGCGCTGTCGACGGCCACATAAATGGGCAGATCCCCCAGAATGGAAATTCCTTTCCCATTGGCATATTGCTTCAGCGCTTTCCACTGGCGAAAAAAGAGATACTGTACCCCTTTCCAAAACATGATCTCTCCGGCTAGCTCGGTCCGCGCCCGTTCCAGTTCCTCTTCCCTGCGCAGGCGCGCCCCCTCCGGCCACTCCAGCCAGGCAGCCCCGCCGTAGGCCGCCTTCATGGCCATAAACAGCGCATAGTCCTCCAGCCAATCACCCTGCGCCTGGCAAAACCGGTCAACCTCCGGGTGTGTTCCCCTCAGCAGCCGTGTACAGGCCAAACGGAGCACCGGGTAACGGGCGGTAAACAACGATTCATAGTCCACTGCGGCGGGATCCTCCCCCCAGCTCAGACCCCGGTACTCCTCAGGCTCCAGTAGCCCCTGTGCCGCCAGCTCGTCCAGGTCGATGAAATAGGGGTTCCCGGCAAACGTGGAAAAGGACTGATACGGGGAGTCCCCAAAGCTGGTGGGCCCAATGGGGAGAATTTGCCAGCAGGACTGGCCGCTCCGGGCCAAAAAATCGATAAACTCCCTGGCCGCCGCCCCCAGGGTTCCCATCCCATAGGGGGAGGGGAGGGAAAAAATCGGCATCAGAACGCCCGCTTTTCTCATGGTTTGATTCCGCCTTTCTTTGCTTGGGTTCCGGTTCTTTCCGCCTGCTACATTCAGATGGGGACACCCCCATTTTGCTTGCGGGAGGCAAGCACTCCATGGTTTTCCACTTCTTTCTCCCAGCAGCAGTTCCACCGTTTCATGGTAAGCGCCTGGCCACGCTCTCCCCCTCCACCAACTGAAAAGGAATCCGCTCGTGGACCGGACCGGCAGGGTGCTCAAGTCGCGCCAGCAGCAGTTCCACCCCCTGTCGGGCCAACCGCCCGGCATCCTGCTTTACGGTGGTCAGGCGGGGAACGCAGTAGCCGGCCAGGGAAATGCCGTCGTACCCCACCACAGAGATGTCCTCGGGCACCGCTTTCCCCCGGTCAGCCAGCAGACGGATGGCCCCGATGGCCATCACGTCGCTCATGGCAAAGATGGCCGTCAGGTCTGGACTTCGGCTGAGCAGCCGCCCGGTCGCCTCGTAGGCATCGGCCATGGAATAACGGCAGCACACCCACTGGTCATCCGGTTCAAAGGGCAGCCCGCGGCGGCGAAACGCCTCCCGGCACCCACGAAGGCGCAGGGCACTGATCTGAGAGGTCTCTGCGTTCCCCCCCAGCACTCCAATGCTTCGGTGTCCCCGTTCCGCCAAATAATCGATGACCCGTGCGGCCGCCCCTTCGTCGTCGGTCGTCAGTGAGGACAGGTTGTCAAAGCCCAGATCCTGGGCCGTGTTGGTCAGCAGAACGCACGGGACGGCAATGGATCCGAACCGCGTTTGAAAGCAGGCCCGATCCCCTCCCAGAAACAGGATGCCCAACGGCTTGCGCTCCCGACACAGCTGGCACGCGTAGGCAACCTCGTTGGCCTCCTCGTCCAGATAATAGACGGCGGCGTCTCGGCCGCTGTCCCGAAGCAGGGCCTGCACCTGCTCCACAATTTCGGCAAACAGCATATTTTGCGTGCCTTTGACCAAAATGGCAATGCTGGTTCCCGCTTGCTGCTTCAGATGCTTCGCGTTGCGGTTCAGCTCAAACCCATGCTCCTCCACTACCTCCATGACCCGGCGGCGCTTCTCCTCGCTGACATCCAGGTGATGATTGAGCACGCGGGACACGGTGGCCACGCCGCAGCCGGACAGCCGGGCAATATCTTTGATGGTCACAAGTTTCTCCTCCGGTCTGGTAATCTGGGTCAAAACCCCTCTTTTACAGTTGGAAACGTTTCCAATCTTTTCATTATCATACGCACTCCACCTCTGCAGCGCAAGTTTATTTTTACAGGGTGATGCATTTTCGGGGAAGTGTTAAAAAAAGCAGGCCTGATTTTGTAGATTCCTCCAGATGCTCACAGGAATTCTCCTTCCCGTCTCTTTCTTGCAACGCAGTTCTCTCCCCGGGCAGGCAGGCAGATTTTCATTGTCATTTTGTTCCTCATTCGCTATAATATAAAGTAAGAAACAATGGAGATATTTTCTTCCACCTAGGAATCCAACTTATCCTACCACCACATCGAACAGCAGGAGGGATACCATGAAGAATTATGTCATTTCCATTAGCCGTGAATTTGGCAGCGGCGGCAGACTGATCGGCAAACGCCTTGCCGCCCGTCTGGGCATCCCCTGCTACGACCGCACGATTATCCAGAAGACTTCGGAAAAAAGCGGCCTCTCCCCCGATTTTATCGCCCGGGCAGAGGAGCGGGCCCGCAGCCGCTTTCACCTGTCCATCGCTCCCATTGGCATTGGTTCCCCGGCCTTTACCCTTCAAGGGGTTCCGATCAGTCATCAGGCATTTTTTGCCCAGGCGGAGGTAATCCGTGAGTTGGCCAACGAGGGTCCCTGCGTCATTGTGGGCCGTTGCAGCGACTATGTTCTGGGGGAGCGCCCCGAATGTCTGAAGGTCTTTATCCACGCCGACCTGCCCAGTCGGTTACAGCGGTGCGTGGCGGAATACCACATCCCTTCCGACGACATGGAGCGCCGGGTGATCCAGATGGACCGGGGAAGGTCTAATTACTATAACTACTATACCGGGCACACCTGGGGCGATATGCGCCGCTACGATCTCACGCTAAATTCCAGCACAACCGGCATTGACGGTGCGGTGGAGCTGATTGTCGAGCTGGTTCACGCCCGCACCGCCCCAAACACTCCATAATCCACAGCCGCTCCATTTGAAAGGAGTTCTCATGGCAAACATAGCCTGCCCACGCATTCAGGTTTCCGGCAGCGCCGGCCCTCTTACCAATTACTGTCAGGCCGTCCGCGGTGCGGGCGGCCTGCCTGTGGCGGGGTATGCTCCCGCCCCCGATTTAAGCTGCCAGGGACTGCTTCTGTGCGGCGGCGGTGACATTGCTCCCGCCCGTTTCGGACAGGAGAGCCGGGGATCTCAGCCCCCAGATCCCACCCGGGATCAGGCGGAGCTGGAGCTGTTCCAGGCGTTCGCCCGGGCCGGAAAGCCCATCCTTGGCATTTGCCGCGGAATCCAGCTGATCAACGTGGCTTTGGGCGGCACCCTGCTTCAGGACTTGCCCCAGGAAGTCCGCCCCTTCCACAGCGGGCCGGATTCCGATCTGGTCCATCCCATCCGGGCGTTGGAGGGCTCCCTTCTCCATCGGCTCTATGGCGCGGTGTTTCCGGTCAACAGCGCCCACCATCAGGTGGTGGACCGTCTGGGCGCAGGTCTTTACGCCACTGCCTGGACGGAGAGCGGCGTTGCAGAGGCCATCGAGCATGAAAGTCTGCCCATTCTGGCCGTTCAATTCCACCCGGAGCGCATGTCGTTTGACCACCGCCGGAGCGATACGGTGGACGGGGCCCCTCTTCTGTGTGCTTTTTTGGACCTTTGCCGGAAGTAGTTCCCGATTCATTTATCTTGGTCATGTCCCAAAGAGAGGGCAGCCGGACTGCCCCAGGAGGTTTTTTGCACCATGCGAGTTTCCTGTCCCTTTTGTCGTTTTCTGGCCGCGGCAGCGGGTCTGTCCGTCTGCCTGTTCCCGGTATCTTCCCTTGCTCTGCCGCGGGAGGAGCCGCACCTGATTCCCGCGGTGGCTTCCACCTCTCCGCTGGTTCAGGAAGATCCCTCCCTCCTTTATCGCTCCGCCGCCCAGCGGCTGACCGCCCTTGGCATGGGCCGGGAGCAGATCAACGCCCTGTGGAGCCGAATCGGTCCTTCTCTGTCCGCTCAGCTGGACAGCGGGGCGCTTTCCCCGCAGGCACTGGATTACCTCCTTCTCCCTTTCAGCCGGGAGGAAGAGATGTCCCGCTACCTGTCTTACGCCCAAGTCCATCCCCAGCTTTCTTCTCAGGACGTGGTCACCGACGTAAACATCGGTCTGGACCAAAGTGTTTACACCCATGTAGATGTGAGTTCAGTTCCGGGGGATTCTCTGATCCTGGTCAACAAGTACCACGCACTCCCCCAGGACTACATCCCCGAGCTGGTTTTGCTGGATCCCGCGTACGGCATTGGCTCCCTTACTCCGGAAACTGCCGCCGCCTTTGTCCGGATGGCGGATGCCGCCCGGCTGGACGGCATCTCTCTGGTCAGCGTATCCGCTTATCGCTCCTACTCCACTCAACTGGCACTGTACCAGCGCTATGTTGCCCAATTCGGTCAATCCGCAGCTGAAACCTTTTCTGCCCAGGCCGGTTATTCCGAGCATCAGACCGGATTGGCCCTGGACATCAATTCCGCCAGCTTCAGCACTCATTTTGAAACCACGGCGGAATTTGCCTGGCTTCAGGAACACTGCACGGAGTTTGGTTTTCTTCTTCGCTATCCTCAGGGAAAAGAAGCCATCACCGGCTACTCCTTTGAACCGTGGCACTATCGCTATGTGGGCGTGGATGTGGCCCGGATCTGTACCGACCAGGGCCTGACTTATGAGGAGTACCGGGCCCGTCTTCCGGTTTTAGGCAACTATCAGGTTCCCGATCTGTTTTATCAGGGGAACGCGGTGGAGTTGGACGATGGTGCCATTCTGCTGAACGACACTCCATATCTGTCCGCCGTCCGGTTGGCTCCGGTACTGGGCTGGTCGGCAGAAGCCGGTCAAACCACCTTGGTCTTGTCCAATGGGCAGCACAGCATTGCCCTGTCTCCCGGCCGGCGCTTCATACAGGACGGGCTCTCCCTGCGGCTGACCCGCCCCGCGTTGAATCTGGGCGGAGAGCTGTATCTCTCTCTGTCCGATTTGTGCTCGGCCATGCGGTTGAATCTGGTCTCCAGCGATCGGGGATTGGAACTGAGCCCCTCCTCCCTTCCATGGCCAACCGTGGTAAGTAGGTAATAGCTTTGCACCGTGCACGGCTTGTTTCAAAAACAGAAACCGGCGCTTCGGAATGTCCGAAGCGCCGGTTTTTGTTTTCTTTTGTTAGCTCTCTCTGGCCACAATAACCCGGAGGCGGCCTCCGGCCGCGTCTGTCTTGTCATACCAGCCGGTCAGCATAAAGTTCCCGTCCTGCACCCTGGCCAGGGAGGACAGGTAGTACGTTCCGTTCCGAACCTCGTACACCACCAAATGATCGGACAACGTATACTTCTGGCTGCCGGCCACAAACTGGTTCCCGCTGATCTCCCCCGTCTTGGCCGAAATCAGGGAGTACAGCTTTTCCGGAGCCTGAGCCGTCCCCTTGACCCGGATCGGTCCTTCCGACACGGGGTAGCGGGTGGTGGACGAGGGGATGGTGCCGGTCACGCCTCCCAGATCAAATTCATAGCTGTAGTAAGCGGAAAGGTCTCCGGCGCTCTGGCTGGTCATGTCGGTGAGAACTCCATATTGATAAACGTCCCCTGTGACATCGTTGAGAATCATTTGATCAATCTCGCCGCTGCTATTCAGGGAGTAGTATTTCACCATGTCGCCGGACAGGCTCACCCCCGCCAGTCGGCTGGGGTAAACCCGGACGCCATACGCATCGCTCACGTCCAAAATCTCCGCGTCCTGGGCAAAGGAATAGGTGCCCACCTTGGTCCCCGCCGTATTTACTTTTCCGGTGAGGGAAGCCGAGGCGACCGCTTTCAGCGTCACGCCCTCTGTCTGGTTCGAGGTCACGACCCGCACCAGACCTCCTTCCCTCAGCCCGGATTTGTTCTCATAGCGGTAGGTACGACCGTCGGTGGCCAAAAGGACTACGGTCCGGGCAGTGTACGTGCCCCCTTTCCCGTCGTCATAGGCCGCGTTTTCCACGGCGGTCACCACCCCAATCCGCTCGCCGGTGGAGGCGGCGCCTTCCACCACGGCGGCCACGGCCCCATCCCGGCCCAGCAGCAGGGTAACGGTGTCCCCCAGGGAATATTGACCCAAATCGGACAGCGCGTAGGCGGCTGCGGAGGTCTCAATGCTGCAGGTACGGCCTGCAACCGTGACCGAGGCAGGGGCAGAGGAGGAGGGCTCCAGCGCCTGGATGCTCCCGGTGACCCGGTCGCTGTATACCCACAGGGTCTTCATCGCGGCGTTCCAATAGACCACGTCCTGTTCCTGAATGGAAGCCACGCTGGACGATGCTCCATTCCGGTACACCACAGCCCCGGACACCTCAAAGGGAAGGGAGGACTGCCAATTCCCCTGGGCCACTACCGGCCCCTCCATGGCGTCGTTGACCAGAGCCACCAGATCAATCTCTCCGGCCGAGTTCAAACTGTGTCCCAAACTCTCCAGATAGACCTCGCCCCCCTTGGTTTTGGCCGTCATCAGGTTGTAAAACAGGTACATGGCATCCTGCCGGGTGAGGGGAGCAGAGGCGTCGGAGACGGATACGCCCCGATCCAGCTTCAGGCTGCGGTACATGGCCAGCTGCCCCGCGGGATAAGCACCGGAGAAGTCAGAAGCGTCGTAGCCCAGCAGACCCAGGGCAATGGTGGCTCCTTCCGCTAGGTTAATCGGATTGGATGGGCGAAAACTTCCGTCGGTGTAGCCCGAAATCAGCCCCTCGGCTACGCCGGCCTCCACATAGCCGGAGGCCCAGTGTTTCCAGGGCACGTCGGGATAGGGCGAGGTGGCGGCCTGCCCGATCTGATCGCCCCCGGGGGTCGCCTTGACCGCCATGGTGATAAACTCCGCCCGGGTCACCCGCTGCCCCAGATTCATGTTCCCGTCGCTGTCCCCCACCATAACGCCCAAGGCGTTGACCACCTGGGTAGCCTCGGCCACAGAGGCGGGTGCAGCGGTGGCAAAGGCGGGTACCGTCAGGGACAGGCAGACCACCAGCAAAGCGGCGGGGATGTATTTTTTCATCATAAAAACAAACTCCTTTTCCACGTGTTCAGTCGTAACGCAGCGCGTCGATGGGATTCAGCTTGGCCGCCTTATTGGCGGGCAGGTATCCAAAGAAGATGCCGATGCTCACCGATACGCCAAAGGCAATGCCCACCGAACTCAGGTTGGGCACGGCGGAAAAGGTGGCGCCCGGCCCCATCTGCGCCACCAGCATTCCTCCAATCACCGGACCAATCAGGCTGGCGATCCCCACGCCGAACAAAATGCCCAAAATCCCGCCGATGGCGGAGGTGGTCCCCGCCTCGATGATAAACTGACTGCGAATATCTTTCCGTTTGGCGCCCAGAGACTTTCGGATGCCGATCTCCCGGGTGCGCTCGGTCACAGAAACCAGCATGATGTTCATAATCCCGATTCCCCCCACCAGCAGAGAGATGGCCGCAATGGCCACCAGCACCGCCATCATGGCCCCGATGATGGTATTCAGCGCATCCATCATTTCAGCGCTGCTCTGCACGTAGTAGGCGTCGGAATCCTGAAAGGTCTGAAACAGCCGATTTTCGATCAGCCCCTTGGCGGCGGCTGCCGTCTCCTTCGACTGGCTGTTAAACAGGTACAAACCAACCTGAGAGGAGCGGTTCAGTTCCATGGCGCAGCCGTAAGGCAGATAGATCACATCGTCGCCGCTGCCTTCGGTGGAGTCGGCGTATTCCGCCAGCACTCCAATAATGGTGAAGGGAACCCCCTGAACCGAGAGGGTCTTGCCCAGGGCGTCTCCCCCAAACGCCTCCTGAGCCAGGTAATTGCCGATGATGCACACCTTTTGCCGCCGCTCCACATCGGCATAGGACAGGAACCGTCCCTGGGCAAGCTTCTCACCTCTCATCAGCTGGTTGCTCTTGGTATTATAAAAGATTTCACTGACTCCATAGAGGCTGGTCCGCTTAAATTCCTCCGTCCCATGGCGCACCACGCTCTGCAGGCTGACATAGGGGGAAACCCCAGACAGATATTGGGGATATTTGTCCACCAGGGCGTACATGTCGTCGGGCTCCACCGACCGGGACCCGCTGCCGTCCGCCCAGATCATTACCTGGATCAGGTTGGCCCCCAGCTGCTCAAACTGCTGGTTCATCAGATTCTGCATGCCGTTGCCCAGACTGGTAATCACAATCACGGCGCCTACGCCGATGATGATGCCCAGCATGGTGAGCAGCGAACGCATTTTGCTGGTAACCAGAGATTTCAGCGCCAGACGGAAGGACTGTCCAAAATTCATGTCTTCGCCTCCTGTTCGATCTCATCGGCCTGACCATCGATTTCATCTCCCAGCTCCTCTTCCGGCTGGACCAGTGCTTTTGGATCACGGGAATCTCCGTCGTAGATGATTTCGCCGTCCTGGAGCCGGATGATGCGGTCGGCCTTGACGGCGATGGTGTTGTCATGGGTGATGAGAACGACCGTGTCCCCCTCCCGGTTTAACTTTTTCAAAAAACTCAGTACCTCCCGCCCCGTACGGGAGTCCAGCGCCCCGGTGGGCTCGTCGGCCAGGATGACCGAGGGGCTGCCCGCCAGGGCCCGGGCAATGGATACCCGCTGCTGCTGACCGCCCGACAACTGAGAGGGAAGATTCTTCTTTTTGTCGGAAAGCCCTACCCGCTCCAGCGCGCGGATGGCCCGCTCCCGCCGCTCCTGGGCGTCTGCCCCGGCATACATCAGCGGAAGCTCCACATTCTCCAGCACGGACAGCTTTGGGATCAGATTATACTGTTGAAAGATAAAGCCCAGCATTTTGTTGCGGATCTCCGCCTGCTGGTCGTCGTCCATGGTGGACACATCCACGCCTCCCAGATGGTAGGATCCCGAGGTGGGCACATCCAGGCAGCCAATGATGTTCATGGCGGTGGATTTGCCGGAACCGGAGGAACCCACAATGGCCACAAACTCCCCCTGGTCGATGGTAAGGCTCACCCCGTCCAGCGCATGGACGGTCTCGTCCCCCATCTGATAGATCTTATATACGTCCTTCAGCTCAATCAGGTGTTCCATGCGCTCACCCCATGATGGCGCTGGAAGCCTGGTTATAGGTGTACACGGTCTCGCCCTCTTCCAGGCCGTCCACCACCTCGATCCAGTCGGCGTTATTCCGGCCAAGAGTAATTTCCCGCTCCTCCAGCTTGGACGGATCGACCAGCTCTCCCGCTTCGTTCAACGCTCCCGCTCCAGCCACCAGGACGGTATTTCCCCGCTCCACTGCATCAACCGGCAGACACAGCACCTGCTGCGCCTCCTCCACCACGATTTCGGCAGAGATGTTCATGCCCGGCTTCAGCCCTGCTTCGGCCAGCTGGTTCCCCTCTCCCTCCAGCCGGATGGTAACGGGATAGGTCGTAAAGCCGTTTGTGGTTACGCCGTTGATGTTGATCTTATCCACATACCCGGTAAAGGTCTGGCCGTCCAGGGCGGCGGCCGACACCCTGACCTCCTGGCCCAGGGCCAGCTTGTTGATGTCCAGGTCATTGATATCCATCTTGAAGGTCAGGGTGGACATATCATACAGCATGGCCAGACAGCCATTGGCGGCGGACAGGGATTCGGTTTCAATCTTATCTCCGGCCTTGAAGTTCTTTTCCACCACAGTGCCGGAGATGGGCGCAAGAATGGTGTAATTCTCCAGTGCGTCCTGGGCGCGCTGAAGGGATAATTTTGCGTTTTCCAGGGAAATAGACGCATTTTCCAGTGTGCTTTGGGCTGTGGAGCCACCCAGGGTGACCAAAGCGGTACCGGCGGACACCCTGCTTCCGGCCGTCACATGAAGGGCGGTCACCTCGCCGGAGGTCTGAGCCACCACGGTTTGCCGCATCGTTTCCTCAAAGCTGCCACTGCCGGCGCAGGCAAACTCGCCCACGGTGGCCGTGGCCGTGTTAGCAGTCGTGAGCGCCCCTGGATTGGACACCCGAATCTTTACCTGGCGCACCAAAGCGCCGCCGCTGCCCACCAAATCGGCGGAGGAAACCGACTCCACGGTGCCTGGCAGGGTCTCCAGCGTTCCGGCAATGGTTACCACAGCCGACTGCCCAGCCGACAGCTGGACCGCGTCGGCAGACTGGAAGGGCAGCAGCAGGGTCATGGTGGAGGTATCCGCGAT
The DNA here is from genome assembly GCA_050251755.1 of Lawsonibacter sp. Classification (GTDB taxonomy): domain Bacteria; phylum Bacillota; class Clostridia; order Oscillospirales; family Oscillospiraceae; genus Lawsonibacter. The sequence goes on from JBFWME010000001.1 coordinate 71,529, forward strand.
GTCGGCAATGGACGACCCGGCCGACACCAGGTCACCCTTCTGGACATAAACCTTCTGGACCACGCCCGCAGCAGACGCACTGGGCGTCAAATTGGTGGAGAGCTCTTGCTCGTTCAGCTGGGCCTGCCGCAGGGCCAGCTCAGCCTGCCGGAGCCCGACCTCCGCATCCCCTGCGTCAATCAGATAGAGCATATCTCCCTTCTCCACCCGATCGCCTTCCTCAAAGGGCGCTTCCAGGACTGTTCCGGTGACCAACGCCCCTACCTTGTAAGACTCAATGGGGGTTACCGTGCCGGAGCCGGACACGGACACGGTCAAGTCCATCCTCTGGGCGGCGTTGGCAAGATACAGACCATCGGGCACTGCCTTGCCGCCGGCCTGCATGGGACGCAGGACAAACCAATATCCCACTGCCCCCAGCACTGCCAGAACAGCCAACCGCTTGAGCCACTTCTTCCGCTTTTTTGGCATCTGAAACGCAGGGCGCTTTTTCTCTTGGCTTCTCTGCTTGGGCTCCTGCTGCTTTTTTTGCGTTGCTTCCATTGTCGTTCTCCTTTACGCCGCCTCATTTTGGCTATGGCCTCAACCATACACAAATCAGGCTACATTCTACTTGAAAAAGGTTATATCCAGCGAAAGAAATGATGAAAATTTTATTAAAATTCCCGTTTCTTTCCAGCGCCGTCTAATCACCGTACACCTTCCACCAAATGGAATGTCAAGCAGAACTTGATGGTTCGTCAAAAAAAGAATCCGCCATAGGCGGATTCTTTTCCACTGTTTTCGTGTGCTCGTTCAAACGCATTCCAAGCAGCCCAAAATGGCCTTGGCCGCTCCGTCCGCTCCGTTTGATTCCGTAATTCGAACCGCGGCATCCTTTACAGCCTGGGACGCATTGCCCATGGCGATGGGAGTTCCCACCGCCCGGAGCATGGCCAGGTCGTTGTCGCTGTCGCCCACGGCGGCACAGTCCGAAAGCGCCACGCCGTACATCAGGGCCAACAGGGCCAGAGTACGCCCCTTATCCACCCCGGCCGGCACCACTTCAAAGTCGTGGTCGTTGGATGCGGTGAGCTCCACTCCAGGCAGACGCGTCAGCTCCTCCAAGGGATAGCTGGCCCGGTTCCAGTCTCCGTGGATTTTGGTCAGAGGCAGCCCATGCGCTTCCTTGTAGGACAGGGGGTTTTCCACCACCACGGCATGGTCGTGGAAGACCGAATAAGGATAGGTCCGAAGCAGAGATTCCTTGGAGAAGGGGTCCAGCAAAATCTCATTTCCCGCAAAGATCATCAGCTCAATTTTCCGATTCAGACACAACTCCAGCACGCGGCTCCCAGATGGCTCCGGGATGTCCTGTCGGCGAAGTACCTCACCTGTGCTCCCGGAGACTAGGGCGGCTCCTCCCAGGCAGGAAATCAGGTCATCACATCCGGCCTCCCCGGCAAACCAGATCGCCTCCGGAATGGGCCGGCCGGTGTTCAGCACCACGCGAAGTCCGGCCTGCCTGGCCGATGCGATGGCCGCCTTGGTCCCCTCTGTGATCCGGCCGGAGGGATCCAGCAGGGTTCCGTCCAGGTCCAGTGCAATCAGCTTTATCATGGTTACCTTCCTCGTCAGTTATTTTTATGTTACAAAAACAGCCGTCCCACCTGATAGACCAACAGAGACACCACATAGGCGCAGCCGATCTGCCAGGCGATGGAAAACCAAGCCCATTTTGGGCTGTTCATTTCTTTAAATAGAACGGACACCGCGGCCACGCAGGGGACATACAGCAGTACAAATACCAGCATGGAGAAGGCGGACAGGGAAGTAAAGCCGATCATGGCGGCAGCCACCTGGGTACTGGTCGCGGTAAGGGGGAAGCCATAGAACATGGACAGGGAAGACACCACCATCTCTTTGGCAATCAGGCCGGTAAGCAGGGCCACAGTGGCCTGCCAATATCCAAAGCCCAGCGGAGCAAATACGGGGGCAATGGCAGAGCCCAACACACCCAGCATACTGTTTGCCGCATTGTCCACCATGTGCAGGGAGAAGTCAAAGGACTGAAGCAGCCACAGCACCATGGACATCAGCAAAATCAGGGTCCCCGCCTTGATCAAAAATCCCTTCACCTTCTGCCATACGTGGGTCATGATATTGTCCAGGGAGGGCATGCGGTAAGGGGGCAGTTCCAGCACAAAGGGAGCGGGCTCCCCGGCAAACAGGGTGTGCTTAAACAGCAGGCCGGACAGAACACCCATGATCATCCCAATGACATACAGCCCAAAGACCACCAACCCGGCCCAGGGGCCGAAGAAGGCGGCGGAGATCAGCCCGTAGACCGGCAGGCGGGCCGAACAGGACATGAAGGGAACCAGCAGAATGGTCATCCGCCGATCCTTCTCATTTTCCATGGTTCTGGCTCCCATAATAGCAGGCACGGTGCAGCCAAAGCCCATGAGCATGGGGATAAACGCCTTTCCGCTGAGCCCAAACCGGCGCAGCAGCCGGTCCATAATGAAGGCGGCTCTTGACATATAACCCGAATCTTCCAAAAAGGACAAGAAGAAAAACAGCAGGGCGATCTGAGGCAGAAACGTGAGCACTCCCCCCACACCGGCAATGATCCCGTCGCAGATAAGAGACACGAAGACGTAGGACACGCCCGCTCCGTCCAGGAAGGCCCCCAGCCAGGTGGAAAACGCGTCCATCCCCGTCCCCACCAAGCCGGACAGCCAGGAGCCGAAGGGGCCGAAGGTAATGACAAACATGGCCAGCATGGCGCATAAAAACAGGGGAATGGCGAGGATGCGGTGGGTGACCACTTTGTCAATCTTCTCACTGATGGTCTGCTCCCCGGGCTGTCCCCCTTTGACCACCGAGGCTGACACTACCGTTTCAATGTATTGATACCGGCTGTCGGCAATCAAGGTCTCCCGGTCTCCCAGATCGCTGGAGTTTTCATACTCGGCCACCACCCGGGCCAACTTATCCCGCACTTCCTGAGGTAAATCCAACGCCTTGGTTACAATCGCATCGCCCTCCAGGAGTTTGATGGCAGCCCAGTGGGCGGGCAGGTGAGCGGCATAGGCGTAATCGTGAAGCAGTTCTCCCATCCTGTGGTGAATGTTGTGGGTAAAGTCGTCATACAGATCGTCCGGTTCCACGGTACAGCCCAAATGCATCTGCCGGTGGGCGACGTGGAGCAGTTCTTCCAGCCCCTCACCCGTTCTGGCCGTGATAGGAACCACGGGAATCCCCAGCTCCTTTGTCAGCCGCTCCACATCAATCCGATCCCCACGCTTGGCCACCTCGTCCATAAAATTCAGCGCCACCACCATGGGTCGTTCCAGTTCCAGCAGCTGAACGGTAAGGTATAAATTACGCTCCAGATTGGTGGCATCCACAATATTGATGATACAGTCAGGTGCCTGCTCAATGATAAAGTCCCGGGCCACGATCTCTTCCATGGAATAGGGGGACAGGGAATAAATGCCGGGCAGGTCTACCACGGTCAGCGTCTTGTCCCCCAGGCGGGCGGTCCCCTCTTTTTTCTCCACGGTGACGCCGGGCCAGTTGCCCACATATTGGTTGGAACCGGTCAGGGCATTAAACAACGTGGTCTTGCCACAATTTGGATTGCCCACCAGCGCGATGCGCATCGAGCGGCTGTCGTGGGCAGACGGATCATAGTTGGAGCCGTGCTCCTCCAATTCGTGCTCGTGGTCCCACAATTGTCTGCGCAGCTCCTCCGGATCCCGGCCCGAACGGGTCACCGCACCCTTGGCATGGCTGATCCTTCTCTGCGGCTGGCCCATGACGATCTGAAGGGCATCTCCTCGCCGCAAAGACAGTTCATACCCCC
>JBFWME010000001.1:75478-96387 GCA_050251755.1 Lawsonibacter sp.
CTGCGCAGCTCCTCCGGATCCCGGCCCGAACGGGTCACCGCACCCTTGGCATGGCTGATCCTTCTCTGCGGCTGGCCCATGACGATCTGAAGGGCATCTCCTCGCCGCAAAGACAGTTCATACCCCCTCAGGCTGACCTCCAAAGGATCCCCAAGGGGCGCAACCTTCGTCACCTTTACCTCCGTGCCCGGGGTCAGACCCATATCCACCAGGCGGCGTTTCACCGCCCCCGACTGGTTCCCCACGGAGAAAATCATCCCGCTTTGTCCGGGCGACAGGTCATTCAGCGTCGTTTGTCCGGCTTGTTTTGTGTCTTCCATTGCCCTTCTCCTTTTCCGCCTGAAGCGCTCGTTCCAGCTTGTCTTATTGTACTGGAAGGCCCGTTATTTTTCAAGAGTTTCCGTGCGTTTGCCCACCCGATGAAACGGACGTAAAACCCCGTTTTCGAGCAATCATTCTCGAAAACGGGGCTTTGTATAGCTTCTCTGCCGGATACCGCTATGTTTTTAATAAAACAGATTGACCAGACCGGTGGTGAAAAATGGCACATAGGTCAGAAGCAGCAGGTCGACAGCCAGTAGAATATAGAACGGAACCGCCTCTTTAATAAACGCACCGGTCTTACACTTGGTAATCCCGCAGGTCACAAACATCAGGGTACCCATGGGAGGAGACAGCGCACCGATGGCATTATTGAAGATGTACACCATGGCAAACTGGATCTCGCTGATCCCATAGCTGGCAGCAATCGGCGCCAGCAGCGGCACCAAAATGATCATGGAGGCATTGCCTTCGATGAACATACCCACAAACAGCAGGAAAATATTGATGATAAACAGGAAGATATACTTATTGTCAATTACCTGGACAATGTATGCGGTAAGCTGCTGGGGAATCCGCTCCTTGGTCAGGATCCAGGAGAATACGGTGGCGGCGGAGACGATGAGCATGATGGAGGCGGTGGTACACACCGTCTCCTTTAGGCCCTGAAGCATATCCTTCATATGCATCTCACGATAGGCAATCCCAAGGATCATGGCATAGATAATGGCAATTGCTCCGGCTTCGGTGGCGGTAAAAATACCAAGACGGATGCCGCCGATGATGATAATCGGCAGGCACAGGGGCAGAATTGCCGGCTTGGAAGCGGCCACAAATTCTTTCTTGGTAATCTTCTCGGTGCGCAGCGGCGCATAGCCGCGGCGCTTGGCGACAAACCGCACTAAAACCATCATAGACGCGCACAGCAAGGTCCCCACGCCCAGGCCGGACATAAACAGCTTGCCAATGGAGACGTCGGCAATGCAGCCGTACAAAATCATCGCAATTCCAGGGGGAATCAGAGGGGTAATCATGGAAGAGGCCGCGGTGACCACACTGGAAAACTCCTTGGAAAAGCCCTTGGCCTCCATTTCGGGAACCAGCATTTTGGCCTCCATGGCCGCGTCCGCCAGATTGGATCCGGACAAACCGCCCATCAACGTGGACAGCAGCACATTGACCTGAGCCAAGCCGCCGCTCATACGGCCGGTGATCACAGCACAGAAATCCATAATCCGCTTCGTCACGCCGGTATAATTCATAAAAATACCAGCACAGACAAAGAAGGGGATGGCCAGCAGGGAAATGCTTTCGGTTCCAGTAATCGCCTGCTGGGCAAACACCACGGGATTGACCGAAGGATTCAGAAGGAAGTAAATGGCCGAACCGCCCAAAATCGAAATGTACACCGGAACTTTCAGAAACAGCAGAACCAGCATCACGATGGCGGACAAGCCCAATACCGTGTTCATCCCTCAATTACCCCCTTTGCTTCGGACTTCACGCCCTTCACCAGCGCATAAAAATAGCTGATCAGCATTACCACAAACGAAACGGGGGCAATTCCATAGATCAGTGCGTACGGGATATCCAGCATAGGTGTGGAGCGCCCACTTTTCAGAAAGACTTGGATGAAACCTAGACTCTCCTTAAACAGATAGGCCAGAACCAGCACCACCACGACGGAAATGAACCACTCGATCACCTTTTGAATCTTCTTGGGAAACATGTCTACCACCATTTCGATCGCCACGTGGTTGCCATATCGGAACGCTGCGCCGCCTGCGGAAAATACGATCCACACCATGCAGGCCAGCTGTACTTCCTCCAGCCAGGTGAAGGGTTGGTTAAACACCCGACGCCATAACACACCCAAAACGGTAAGCACGATCAGCAGAGCCAGAGTCAGGCTGGCCACAGCGATATCCAGATTTCCGAGGAAGGACAATACTTTGTTTTCCTTTTTCATAATTCTCCCTCTCTTGAAACGTCAAAGCAGCGGCGGGAGAGGCGGACTCTCCCGCCGCTGTGCGTCAAACGCTAAAACTCTTGGTTATTCGGCGCCCATAGCTGCGCGAACGGTATCATACAGGCCGTCGGACCAGCCGAACTCACTGCCCATATCGTAGAACGCCATCGCCTTGGCACGGAAGCCGTCCAGAACCTCCTGGCTGGGCTCCACCACGGTGACGCCCTCGTCCTTCATCTTCTGCAGATAGTCCTGCTCGGAAGCGGCCTGAACCTCATTGTTGTACACGCCGGCTTCCTTACCGGTCTCCATCAGCCAATCCTGCTGCTCGGCAGTTAGGGAGTTGAACCAATCGTTGGAGCAGACCCAGGTGGTGAAGTTCAGAACATGGCCGTCCAGAATCAGGTACTTGGCCACCTCTTGCAGCTTGCGGCCATACAGGGTGGACAGGGGGTTCTCAGCACCTTCAATGGTCTTGGTCTGCAGCGCCTGGTACACATCGCCCAGTGCCATGCCGGTGGAGGTGGCGCCCAAAACGTCAAAGCCAAGGGACTGGATCTTGTTATTGGGCACACGGATCTTCATGCCGGCCAGATCGTCTACGGTGTTCACCGGCTTGACGGTCAGGGTATGACGGGCGCCGTAAGCCCAGTTGGAGGCCAGCAGCTTCAGGCCCTTGTCCTCCAACTTTGCGCACTGATCCTTGTACCAGTCGGACTCAATCAGGGTCCAGCACTGATCCCAGTTGTCAAACAGGAAGGGGCCAAACACGATGCCGAAATCGGGCACGCCGTAGTCGGCATAGAAGGCGCCGTCGGCCAGAGTGGCCACATTCTCGCCCAGGAGCATCGAGTCAATCAGCTCAGACTTGTTGCCCAGCTGGGAGTCGGGATACAGCACGATTTCCATGGTGCCGCCGGACTTTTCAGCCAGCAGATCGGCCCACTTCTGCGCCGCCTGTCCAATCGGCTCGGACAGAGAGTTCTCAAAGCCCAGCTGGAGCGTTACCTTATCGCCGGAGGCGGCGGGGGTAGAGGTGCCGGCGGAGGATCCGGCGCTGCTGCCGGCAGAAGATTTGGAGTCGGAGTTAGAACCGGAGTTGGAAGAGCAGGCGGCCAACAGCGTGACCGTCAGGGCACTGGCGGTTGCAAGTGCAAGCAGTTTTTTCAGTTTCATTGTGTCATTCTCCTTTTCTCAAATAATTTGATTTTTTCCTCGAACCACCGTATCAAACGGTGAAATTCAACACGACCTTCAACATCTTTCCCGCATTCTCCGCAAACTCTGCAAAGGCGCGGGGGGCCTCGGTCCAGGCGTACTCGTTGGTCACGATCTTTTCCAGATCAATGGTTCCGCTTTGAACCAAGTCGATCAGTTCTTCAAAATCCTGCTTTAAGGCATTGCGGGAGCCGTAGATGTTCAATTCCTTTTTTTGAATAATAGTAAAGAAAAAGTCATCCATGTTCCGCTTGGACACGCCAATCAGCACCACCCGGCCGCCAAAGCAGGCGGCGTCGATGCAGTTCTGGAACGTCTGCGGCATACCCACGGCCTCAATGGTCACATCGTAGCCATTCCCCCCGGTGAGTGCGTTCACCCCGTTGGAAAAGGCTTCCGGAGACTCGTTGAGCAGTTTGTGGTCCAGGCCAAAGGTCTGATAGGCGTAGTCCAGCTTTTCGGGGGCCACGTCACAGATGGTCACTTCTCCACCCTTGGCCTTGGCTGCCACCGCAGCCAGCACTCCGATGGTTCCGGCCCCCACCACCAGCACCTTATCTCCAGGTTTCACCTGGCCCCGGGACACGCCGTGGTAGCTGATGCAGAAAGGCTCAATCAGGGTCAGTGTTTTGGCCGGCAGGCCTTTTCCGTCGTAAATACGCTCAACAGGCATGGTGATATACTGGGAAAATGCGCCCTGCCGCTGCACACCCATGGTCTGGTTGTCGGTGCACGCGTTGACCAGACCGCGCTGGCAGGAGTAGCAGTGCCCACAGTTAAAATAGGGATTGCAGGTCACGACCATGCCGGGCTTCAGCCCCTTGTCGTTGGGTCCGATCTCCACGATCTCGGCGGAGAACTCGTGTCCGGGAATGCAGGGATATACAACGTAAGCGTTGCCGCCTCGATAGGAGCCCAAGTCGCTGCCGCAGATGCCGCCGTACAGCAGTTTGAGCAGCGCTTCGCCCTCTTTGGGCTCCGGCTTTGCCAGATCGGTAATGATTACATTCCCGGGCTCCGGCATTTGAATGGTTTTCATGGTGGAATGCCTCCTCTTTTTCTTCCTCAAAAGCATTCAGTCCGCACTTCTGCCGACATGATGTATACAACGAATTACAAGGAAAGAATAAGGCCTTTGTCGCCAAGTGTCAACCAAAAGTTGCTGCTCTAAGTTGATTTCGTGCAGAATACACAAGTATCCGAATTGAAAATAGTTGAAAAAAACGAATCCAAGGGGGCTTTTTTGCAGAAAAACCGCTTTGTTTCGTAGAGCCTTCCTTCTCAAAACTCCCCTTCCCTCTGAGTAAACCGCTTGGATTTACCGAGAAATCAAGCGCAGACTGAATCGTGTAAAAATCGACGCATTGTCTTTTATGTATACAAGGCGAACCAGCCATATCGCTTACGGTTCAAAATCCCACCAGTGCCCCGCCGTCTACCGGGAGACAGGTCCCGGTGACATAGCCGGCTGCATCGGAGCAGAGGTAAACGGCAGTCCATCCAATGTCCTCCGGCGCGCCCACCCGGTTCATCTGAATTCTCCCTAATATCTTAGCCCGACGTGCCGGATCCCGGTCGGTAGCCGCCCGGTACATAGGGGTGTCAATCCAGCCGGGCGCAATTGCGTTGACCCGGATTCCGTCAACAGCCGCCTCTGCGGATAAGGTGCGGACCATGCCCAGCACCCCGGACTTGGCGGCGGCGTAACCCATGACATAGGGTTGTCCAATGTAGCTGGTCATCGACGCGATGAACAAAACGCTGCCTGCCTTCCGCTCCCGCATTTGGGGAAGCAGGGCCCGGGTCAATGCGAACGCTCCCACCAGATGTGTCTGAAGAACGGCGGAAAACTCCTCGGTCTCCATCTCTTCAATGGGTTTTTTACAATGGTTCCCCGCGTTGTTGACCAGAATGTGGATGGGTCCTTCCCGGGAGAGAATTTCCTGCACCAGGGATGGGATACACTCTGTTTTTGCAATGTCCCCCTGGTAGTAAACGACATTCTCGCCCAAATCTCCACAGTTGGCCTCAAATTTTTCCCGGCCGCTCCGGGCCACCACCACAACGCGAGCCCCGGCCTGCACCATGCAGCGGGTCATCGCCAGTCCCAACCCGGTGGCGCCGCCGGTAATTAACGCCGTTTTTCCGGCTAACGAAAAGGGATTCATTCTCGTTCCTCCTCACAGCGGCGGGTTTTCCCCACTGTTTTTTCCTGGTATTTATATGGAATCAAATACTCCTTGTGGCCAAGCTTCTCGCTTTTTGTCCACTGTCCTCCGGCCACCTGGGCGGCCAGCCGGGCCAGCCGCTCCCCAAGGCATTGCGGTGTCTCCTCTCCCCGAAGCACGGGGCCGGCGTCAAAGTCCATGTCCCCCTCCATGCGGAGGAAGGTGCGGCTGTTGCCCGTCACTTTGATGACCGGCGCCACCGCTGAACCCACTACATTTCCCCGCCCAGTCACCAAAATGGTCAGGTGGCAGCCACAGGAGATCAGATCCATCAGCCCTTCGTTATCATTGGGATTGGTAATTCCAAACTGCATCCAGTATGGATCGGGCGTGGAATCCAACAGCCAAAGTCCCGACTCAGGTGGACGCATTCCCACCTTTAACACACCCTGGATCGGTCGGGAACCGCTTTTGATCACCGCCCCCATGCTCTTCTCCTCGATGGTAGACAGCCCTCCGGCAAAATTTCCGGGACTGACGGAGTACTGGCGCACCGATTTACAATAATCCAGCGCTTTGTGATAGGTATAAATCAGATCCTCTCGGGCCTGCGGTGTGGCGGCGCGGTCCGCCAGCGCATCCACCAGCCCTACCGCCTCCACAATTTCCTCAAAAATCGCGGTGCCACCCCAATCGGTAAGCAGATCATAAAACCGGCCAACCGCCACGTTTCCGGCCAGTCCACTGGTATAGTCGGAACCGCCGCACTCCGCTCCCACCACCAGATCGGCCAGTCCCATGGAGGCCATGGGAGTACGTTCCAACTGGCTCCGAAGGCGGGCCACCAGCTCCAGTCCATAGCGGATGGAGAGCTCCGTTCCGCCTTTGTCCTGGATGAAAAACCACTCGGCTGGCCTTCCAGCTTCCCGCGCGGCCTTGGCCAGCCGCTCCGGCTGGGTATATTCGCAGCCCAGTCCCACCGCTAGGACCGCACCCACGTTGGGATGGCGGATCAGTGCCAGCAGCAGCCGGATGGCGTAGGCATTGTCGGTACAGCCGGAAAAGCCGATGACTTCAGTCTCCGGATCTCCCGAGCGGCGGGCGATTTCCTCTGCCACAAAGCGGGCGCATTCCACCGTGTATACCACCAAGACCTTATTCCGAATTCCCAGCGTTCCATCCTTCCGGCGGTATCCCTGCCAGCGTAAACATTCAAGCTCCATACGCACTCCCTCACTCATATTCCATGTCGCAGGGGGCGCCGGTATGGATGTCCAGATGCGAGGACCGCTGATCCACCAAACTGCGCATGCAGTGCAGGTGAACCCAGGTGCCGGGCGCAATGTCCTGTGTGGCCGCACCAATGACCACTCCATATTTCACAATGGGTTCCCCGCTTTGGATGGGCCGCAGCGCCACTTTGTGGCCGTCCGGAATATCCTGAGTCGCCTCCAGCACAGAGAAGGGAGCATCCCCGGTCAGGCGAACGGTTCCCGGCGTCAAAGGAGCCAGAGCCGTGGCTACATTGTCTCGGCCATCGATCACAAATGCTATCTGTTCCATACAGCACGCCTCACAAAATTCCAAAGACCCGAAACGCCTCTGTGGCGGACATGCCGCCTTCAATAGCGGCGCGCACCTTCTTTTCTCCGGCCGCCTTTTCCAATGCCTGCTCCACCACCCGCTCGGCCACCTCCTTTGGAATGACCAGTACGCCGTCCACATCACCAAAAATCAGATCGCCATCGTGAATGGTGACCTGGCCGATCTCGATGGGACAGCGGAAGTCCACCACCTGGGTGCGGACGGAGGAATCCTGGGCCCAGGGGCCGCGGGAGAAGACCGGCCAATTCTGAGCGAGCACCTGAGGGGTATCCCTGTGGTATCCGTTCAGAACCGCGCCTGCGGCGCCGCGGGTGCGGGCGGTAGCCGTCAGCAGCTCACCCCAGTAGGCGCAGCGGCCGGTGCCGCCGGTGGCGATGTAGATTTCATTCTCCTGAAGCTGATCCAATGCCTCGGTCAGCAGTCCAAACGGCTTTTTCTGGGGTCCAAAGACGTCGATCATGAGCACGGTCATGGCCCGGCCCGCCAGCTTCATGTCCTGGTTCATGGGGTGAATCTCGGGAGGCAGAAACTGATGGACATAGCCCATCGCATCCAGAATATCCCCCACCACCGGGGTATAGAGTTTCTCCTTCATCAGAGCAAAAAGCTCCCCTTCACTGTTCCAACTTGCCAAAGTGTTTTCCTCCTTGATATATCAATGAAAAAATCATAGCATTCATTTCCCCGAAAATCAAGCAAAAATCTTGTAACGCTCAAGACTTTATGATAATATATTTCCAATAGACAAAACGGTCAAAACAGTCCCATCTGACACAAAGGGAGGCAGCGTTATGGCGGGAGCACACACATCCTTGTCGGATCTGGCACTGACATACCTAAGAGAAAAAATTCAAAACTGCGAATTTATGCCCGGAGATTTTCTGTCTGAAAAGGAACTCTGTGAGGAAATCGGCTGCGGGCGCACTCCGGTTCGAGAGGCTCTTCTTACCCTAAAGGGGGAGGGATTAATCGAAATTTTTCCGCGGAGGGGCATTCGTGTGACCCCGTTTACCCGGGTCGGAATTTGCGAGATATATCAGATTCGCAAGCTGATTGAGCCCGCGGTGTGTACCCGGTATTTTCTGCGTTTCGACAAGGGGCGGCTTCTGGAATTTGACCGGCAATTCCAGCAGATCGACCAGGAAGACGACCGCGCGTATTACACGCTGGACTTCTCCTTTCACCGCTGGCTGGTTGGGGCGGCGGAAAACGAAACGCTGGATGCCTTTTTTTCCGGATTGATGCAGCGGCAGTACCACTTTGCCATGTACACGGCCCGTATGGGTACCGCGGTCAAGCGGAACTATTACTCCGAGCACCACGAGATTATCGAAGCCTTACTAGACGAAAATTCGGAGCGGATTGGAACCGCGCTCACGGCCCATGCCAATTACTCTGAGATCATCGCCCTGCGCACCTTAACCGAGGCTGGGATACAATAAGCCGCAAACCCAGCAAATGCGCAGCAAAAAGTATGCCTTGAAAATAAAAATTCAACCAGCTATAATAAATAGCTAGAATCCCAACCTCAATTCGAAGGGAGTCTGTGTCTCCATGGCAGAAAAAGAAAGTTTAAAGCTTCAGGCATACAACGCAATCAAAAAGAAACTGGTAAGCTGCGAATACGCGCCCAACACGCTTCTGAACGAAGAACTCCTGCGAGAGGAGCTGCACGTCAGCCGTACCCCCATCCGGGATGCGCTCAGCCGTTTGGAACAGGAAGGAATGATTACCATCCTGCCGAAAAAGGGCATTATGGTGTCCGGCATGTCCATCAACGACATCAACATGGTCTTTGAAGTCCGTCTGATGTACGAGCCCTATGCCCTTTTGAACTTTGGCTCCAAAATTCCCTATGAAACCCTCACCCATTTTTACAATCAGTTTTCCGACCTCAGCGCCCTGACCGAGCCGAAGGACTATTATCAGGTGGATGACGCCTTTCACGCCACCATTATACAAGCCATGGGCAACCGCTATCTGCGTCAGAGCTATGATTGGATCCACGACCAGAATCTTCGCTTTCGGGTTCTGACGGCGCAGGCCAGTTCCCTGCGGCTGGAGAATTCCACCAGGGAGCATATGAAGATTCTTACCGCCTGCCTGAAACACGACTGGAAGGCGGCGGCCTGTGCCATGGAGGAGCACCTCACTGCATCAAAAAACGCCACCTTTGACCTGATTTTGGGCAAAATGGACACCAGTTTATAAAAGTTTTTGGCGTGATAAGGCGTAGTTTGCACAAAAAACACGCCTTATTTTTATTGAATCCTAACAAAATAATTTTTTTTACAGTTTTGTTGTATACAACAGAATTCCCTTGATGTATACTTGGGCCAACGTGAAGCTACTTTTCTTTTTGTTTTATTATTTTGTTTTAGGAGGCTCATCCGAATGAAAAAGATCCACGAAGTGATGAAGAAAGATACCACTGGCTGGCCGGAAAAGGTCCTGCAGTTTGGCGAGGGCAATTTTCTTCGGGCGTTTGCCGACTGGATGGTGAATAAGGCCAACCACCAGGACCTGTTTCACGGCTCGATTGTGCTGTGTCAGCCCATCGCCCCGGGCTTGGGCAAGGTCATCAACGGCCAGGATGGACTGTATACTTTGGTTATGCGGGGCATCGAGGACGGCCAGCCGGTAGAGAAGGCCGAGGCCATCACCTCTGTATCCCGCTGCATCAACCCCTATGAGGATTACGAGGCTCTGCTGGCTCTGGCCCGTTCTTCCGACCTGGAGGTGGTGATTTCCAACACCACCGAGGCCGGCATATCCTATCATGCGGGCGACCGGCTGGAAGATCGTCCTCCCCACTCCTTCCCGGCCAAGGTCTGCGCCTTCCTCTATGCGCGCTATCAGGCCTTTGGCGGCGCCAAGGACAGGGGACTACTGTTTCTGCCGGTGGAACTCATCGACAACAACGGCGCCAATTTAAAGCGCATCGTCCTGCAGTACGCCAAAGAGTGGAACCTGGGCGAGGACTTCCTCCGCTGGGTGGACGAGGACAACCATTTCTGCTCCACCCTGGTGGACCGCATCGTCACCGGCTATCCCCGCGACCAGCTGGACTACTTCAATGAGAAGCTGGGCTATCAGGACGACTGCCTGGTCACCTCCGAGGTATTCAATCTGTGGGTCATTGAGGGTAAGCAGGAGTGGTCTGAAATTCTTCCCATTCACAAGACCGACGCCCATGTGATCTGGACCGACAACGTCACCCCCTACAAAAAACGCAAGGTCCGCATCCTTAACGGCGGGCACACCTCCTCCGTTTTGGCCGCCTACCTTTCCGGCCATGACATCGTGCTGGATATGATGAACGACGCGGTCTTCGAGAAGTACTTGGACAAGGTACTCTATGACGAGGTAATCCCCACCCTGGATCTGCCCAAGGATGAGCTGATGGCCTTTGCCTCCGCCGTGAAAGACCGTTTCCGCAATCCCTATATCAAGCACCGCCTGCTGGACATTTCTCTAAACTCCTGCTCCAAGTGGTGCGCCCGCTGTATGCCCTCCCTGCTGGGTTATGTGGAGGAACGCGGTCAGCTGCCCGCCGCTTTGACCTTCTCTCTGGCCGCTTTCATTCAGTTCTACAAGGGCAGTATGGTAGACGGTGTCTACACCGGCACCCGCGCCGACGGCACCACCTATCCCATCAAGGACGACGCCGAGGTGCTGTCCTTCTTTGCCGATCTCTGGTCTAAGTGCACTCCCGCTGAGATCGCCCAGGCCGTGCTGAGCAACAAAGCATTCTGGGACGACAAAGACCTGACTGAGATCCCCGGGCTGACCGCTGCCGTGTCCGGCTATCTGGAGGACATGGCCAAGCGCCCGGTACGGGACATCGTCGCCTCCCTTGTCTAAGTGAAAGGAGGAGAACCCCATGAAAAAAGGGCTCATGCTCGTCCACGACCACGATGACGCCGCCATTGCTCTGGATTCTCTCCGCAAGGGGGAAATCTATGAAGTGGCCGGTCAGGCCATCACTCTGCTGGATGACATCCCGTTTGGCCACAAAGTGGCTCTGAGAAACATCCCGAATGGGGACAATGTCATCAAATACGGCAACCCCCTTGGCCATGCCACCCGGGACATCCGGATTGGCGAGCACATCCACACCCACAACCTGACCACCAACCTGTCCGGCCATGTGGATTATGTATACCGGCCGGACCGGGAGGCTCTGGCCAAGTTTGACGGTCCTCTGTCCGAAGCCTCCTTCCGGGGCTATCCCCGCTCCGACGGCCGGGCGGGAACCCGCAACGAGCTTTGGATCGTCCCCACCGTGGGCTGCGTCAACACGACCGCCCAGCGGCTGGCCGAGGAGGCTAAACAGCGGTTTGGGGACCGATTCGACGACGTGCGGGCCTACACCCACAACATGGGCTGCTCCCAGCTGGGCGACGACCAGATCACCACCATGAAGCTGCTCTCCGGCCTGATTCACAACCCCAATGCCGGCGGCGTTTTGGTCCTCTCTCTGGGCTGTGAAAATAATAATCTGGAGGTCTTCCGTCCCTATCTGGGGCAGGTGGACGAGAGCCGGGTCAAGTTTCTGGTCACCCAGGACGTGGAGGACGAATACGCGTCCGGCATGGCTCTGCTGGAAGAGCTGAGCCATGCCGCTGGCGGACTGGAACGGGAGCTTGTCCCCGCCTCCAAGCTGGCCATCGGCTTTAAATGTGGCGGTTCCGATGCCTTCTCCGGCCTCACCGCCAACCCCCTGTGTGGCCGCCTGTGCGACCGGGTCGTGCGCGCGGGAGGCTCCTGTGTTCTAACCGAGGTCCCCGAGATGTTCGGCGCCGAGCACCTTTTGATGGCCCGCTGTGTGAACGAGGGCGTGTTCGAGGACACCGTCAAGCTGATCAACGACTACAAAGATTACTTTACCCGCCACGGGCAGGTGATCTATGAGAACCCCTCCCCAGGCAACAAGGCTGGTGGCATTTCCACGCTGGAGGAGAAGTCTCTGGGCTGTGTTCAAAAGGGCGGCAGCACCCCCATCACCGGTGTGCTGGGCTATGGAGACCCCATTGTCAAGGCCGGTTTGAACCTGCTCACCGGATCCGGAAACGATCAGGTCTCCTGCACCAATCTAGTCTGTTCCGGCACCACGCTGATCTGCTTTACCACTGGGCGGGGCAACCCCTATGGCTCCCCCGTTCCGACGGTGAAGATCTCCTCCAACCCCGGCCTGGCCCAGCGAAAGCCCCACTGGATCGACTACAACGCCGGCCAGGTGCTGGAAGGCACCTCCTGGCAGGACATGGAGGAAGGTTTCTTCCGCTATATCCTTTCCGTGGCCTCCGGCGAACAGCCGACCCGGAACGAAGAAAACGGCTACAAGGAAATTTCCATCTTCCGGGACGGCGTGATTCTGTAACAGCGCTGCGGGAGAATCAAGACCAAAAAGCGCCCGCACCCTGCTGTACTTGCCACAGGGTGCGGGCGGTTTCTAGGTTGTCTTGTTCTTACCGGCTTTCAGTTTCGTCGATGTGGCGCAAAGGAGAATGCACTGGGCCGCCCAGCAGGTTGGTCACGCCGTTGGCGCTGATCATAATTTCCCGGGAGAAGCCCTCGATCCGCCCCTGATCAATGCGGGAGGCCGGGGCGGACGCGCTGATGGCCCCCACAGGCACCCCGCTGTAATCAAAAATGGGCGCGGCCACGCACAGGATGCCCAACTCGTGTTCCTCCCGGTCCAGGGCATAGCCCTGGCGGCGCACCTGCTCCAGTTCGGTCAGCAGATCCCGGAAATGCACGATGGTGTTTGGGGTGAAGGGGGTAACCACGGTGCGGTCCCAAATGGTCTTGACCTCTCCCTCCGGCAAATGGGCCAGAATGCTTTTGCCCACGGCGGTGCAATACATGGGGCTTCGCAGTCCCACAAAGGAAGACATACGGATCACGCTGTTGCTGGTGTCCTCTTTATAAAGGTACACCACCTCGTCCCCGTTCCGGGCCACCAGGTGGATCGTCTCACCGGTAAAATCGGCCAGGTGCTCCAAAAAGGGGCGGGAGACAGACACCAGGTTCATTCCGCCCACCACCCGGCTGCCCACCTCGAACAGGCGCATGGTCAGCCGGTATTTTCCCGTCTCGATGTCTTTTTGGACGTAGCCCCGGGCCACCAGGGATGAGAGCAGCCGGTGGGTGGTACTGACATGAAGGCCCACCGCCACAGACAGGTCGGTGAGGGTCAGACCGTGAGACGCGGAGGATAAGACCTCCACGATGTCAAAGACTCGGTCGATGGATTGTACGGGGGAACCGCTGGTTGCCATGGTCAGCACGTCCTTTTTGCCGATTCAAATTTGTCGTTTGCCAGATTGTCCATTTACCATATCATGTTTTTGTGCAAAGAGTCAACGAAAAAAATTGGCAAACCGGTTGACATTTTGGAAAGACTTTTATACTATATTGTTGGTTATCAAATTATGATAATTCTTTTCATATTATGAAAATATACGTAGTTTTGTTTTCCTTCAAAAATTTATTTCAGTCAGGAGATAGAACCATGAAAGTTGTTACCTTTGGTGAGCTGATGCTCCGCTTGGCCCCCAACGGCTACTACCGTTTTTTCCAGAATGACCAGATGCAGTCCACCTTCGGCGGAGGCGAGGCCAACGTGGCCGTATCCTTGGCCAACTTCGGCCTGGACTGCGCCTATGTGACCAAGCTGCCCACCCATGCCATCGGGCAGGCTGCCGTGGATTCCCTGCGCCACTTCGGCGTGGATACCTCCAAAATTGTCCGCGGCGGCGATCGGGTGGGCATCTATTATCTGGAAAAGGGCGCCTCCCAGCGGGGCAGCGTGTGCATCTATGACCGGGCCCACTCCGCCATTCAGGAGGCGGATCCCAGCGAGTTCGACTGGGATACCATTTTCAAAGACGCCGACTGGTTCCACTTCACCGGGATTACTCCGGCGCTGGGTCCCAACATGGTGGAGGCCTGCAAGCAGGCCTGTCAGGCCGCCAAACGGCTGGGCGTAAAGGTCTCCTGTGACCTGAACTACCGGGGCAAACTGTGGACCCGCGCCCAGGCACGCGAGGCCATGACTGAGCTGTGCCAGTATGTGGACGTGTGCATCTCCAACGAGGAGGATGCCAAGGACGTGTTCGGCATCGAGGCGGAGAACACCGACATCTACGGAGGTAAGCTGGACAAGGATGGCTATAAGTCTGTGGCTAAGCAGCTGGCCGACAAATTCGGCTTTGAACAGGTTGCCATCACCCTGCGCACCTCCCTCTCCGCCAGCGACAATGACTGGGCCGGTATGCTGTACGACGGCACGGATTATTGCTTCTCCAAGGAGTACCACCTGCACATTGTAGACCGGGTAGGCGGCGGCGACAGCTTCGGCGGCGGCCTGATCTATTCTCTTCTGACCGGAAAGAGCACCCAGCAGGCCGTGGAGTTCGCTGTGGCCGCCTCTGCGCTGAAGCACAGCGTGGAAGGGGACTACAACCGGGTTTCGGTCTCCGAGGTGGAAAAGCTGGCTGGCGGCGACGGTTCCGGCCGCGTCCAGCGCTAATTTCGATTCCATTCCTTTCTTCCGCAGGGCACCGTCCGAATCCGGGTGGCGCCCTGCGGCCAATTCCAATCTGGGGGCCGGAATCCCTGCCCCCTCATAATCCCAAAACTATGATATCGTAAGGAGCGAAATGAAAATGAACGATATGATGAAAAAAATGAGTCTTATGGGCGTGGTACCCGTCGTTGTTCTGGACGAGGTAAAAGACGCAGTCCCTCTTGCAAAAGCCATGAAGGCGGGCGGTATTCCCTGCGCGGAGATCACCCTGCGCACCCAGGCGGGTCTGGGTTCCATTGCCGCTATGGCGGAGATGGGTGACGCGGACATGCTGGTGGGCGCCGGCTCCGTCATTACACTGGACAACTGCAAAGACGCCCTGGCCGCCGGGGCCAAGTTTATCGTCTCTCCCGGGTTCAACGCCAAGGTGGTAGAGTACTGTGTCGAGCGGGACATCGCCGTCCTGCCCGGCTGCGTCACCCCCACCGAGATCATGGAAGCTATGGAGCTTGGCCTGGATACCGTCAAGTTCTTCCCCGCCAACGTCTACGGAGGCCTGTCCGCCATGAAGGCGCTGTCCGGCCCCTTCCCCAAGATGAAATTTATCCCCACCGGCGGCGTCAACGGCGCCAATCTGGCGGAATATCTGGCCGCGCCCTTCATCCGCGCCGTGGGCGGCAGCTGGTTGTGTGCCAAGGCCGACATTGCCGCCGGCAGCTTTGACAAGATCACCGCTCTGTGCAAAGAGGCCCGCCAGAATGTGCTGGGCTTTGAGGTGGCTCACATCGGCATCAACACCCCGGATCAGGAGGCCTCTATGGCCATCTGCCACTCCCTGAACGAGGCCTTTGGTCTGCCCACGAAGGCGGGTAACAGCTCCAACTTCGCCTCCTCCTCCATTGAGGTAATGAACAGCCAGTACCTGGGTGCCAACGGCCACATCGCCATCCGCACCAACAGCCTGGAACGCGCCATTGCCGAGCTGCAGACCCGCGGCTTTCAGGTGGATCCGGACACCGCCAAGTATCAGGGAGAGAAGATGGTGGCCGTTTACCTGAAACAGGAAATCGGCGGTTTCGCCTTCCACCTGCTCCAAAAGTAAGTATCCGGGGAATCTTGAACATTCACCTCGGAAGCACCGGTGCGCCGAGGAAAAACAGTACCCCCAACGTGAGACAGTACAAAGCTCACATTGGGGGTGCTGCATTCTGTCACCGTACTGTATGGTTCGATGCAGCTGCACTTCTGCTCCCGAATTACGCGCAGACTTGCCCGAAGCCGCGTCAGAAACACCTCCGGCCTGGAACGGCACAGCCATGGAATGTTCAGCCGCTTGGCAGCCGGGGCAGTTCCGTCTGGCCTTGCACAGATAAAAACAGCCAGTCATGCAAAGCATGACTGGCTGATTCCTGCGGCTTGTCTAGGGTTTCTTTTATGCCGAACCGAGCGCCATTTTCATGTATCCTGTCAAATTCCAATCCACAATCCGCCGCTCGCGGCAAGTTGAATCTTACGCCAAAGCGGCCGTAATAATGGCCATGGAATAGACCTCCTGGGCATTGCAGCCGCGGGACAGGTCGTTGATGGGGGCGTTCAGGCCCAACAAAATGGGGCCATAGGCCTCAAAGCCGCCCAGCCGCTGCGCGATCTTGTAGCCGATGTTTCCAGCGTTGATGTCGGGGAAAATGAAGGTGTTGGCGTAGCCGGCCACCTTGGAGTCGGGGCACTTGGTCTGCGCCACACGGGGAGAGACGGCGGCGTCGAACTGCAGCTCACCCTCCACGGGCACATCGGGCAGGGCCAGTTTGGCCTTTTCCGCAGCATTGCGCATCTTGTCCACGTCCTCACCCTTGCCGGACCCGAACGTGGAATAGCTCAGGAAGGCAACCTTGGGATCAATCCCGAAAATCTTGGCACACTTGGCGGTCTCGCTGGCAATCTCCACCAACTCGTCCTCATTGGGCTTGATGTTGATGGCACAGTCCGCCATGGCCAGCACGTCATTATCCCCGGTGGCCGAGGGACGCACCAGGATAAAGCAGGAGGACACGATGGAGTTGCCCGGCTTGGTTTTTACCAGCTGCAGAGCAGGACGTACGGTGTCGGCTGTGGAGTAGGTGGCTCCGCCCAGCAGAGCGTCGGCCACACCCATGGCCACCAGCATGGTTCCGAAGTAGTTGCTCTTTTTCAGCATGGCG
Source organism: Lawsonibacter sp. (assembly GCA_050251755.1). Taxonomy (GTDB): domain Bacteria; phylum Bacillota; class Clostridia; order Oscillospirales; family Oscillospiraceae; genus Lawsonibacter. The sequence continues at coordinate 92,492 of JBFWME010000001.1, forward strand.
CGGCACTCGTCCTCAGTCATCTTGCCTTTGCGCAGCTCTACCATGCGCTTGACCATGGTCCCCATGTCCTCATAGGTCTCGGGGTCAATGATAATGGCGCCCCGGATGTTGAAGCCGGCCTTCTCAGCGGCAGCCTGGATCTCAGTCTCCTTTCCGATCAGGATGGGGGTCAAAAAGGTCCCGGACAGCAAACGGGCCGATGCTTCCAGAATGCGGGGGTCTGTGCCCTCGGTAAATACAATCTTGCGTGGGTGATTCTTCAGAATATCAATGAGTTTCTTGAACATAACGCTTCCTCCAGATCAAAATTTGCGCAATTCTGCGCCTGTTTCCAGTCACTATGGTAGCATTTTCCCCATGAAAATGCAAGAGTTTGCACCCGTTTTCCTTTGAGATATCCCAAACTCGCTCAGGGCGGAAAATAGAGCATTTTTTCATTTTTCCTCTTTACTCCACGGAACGGTTTCAGGTATACTATACCAAGTGTATTGTATTTTTTGAGGTGAATACTTTTGAACGAAGAATTTTCCCGTACTCTTTCCCTTTTGCGGCAGGAGAAGGGGGTCAGCCAGCGCACCGCCGCCGGTGCGCTGGGTATCTCCCAGGCTCTTTTGTCCCATTACGAAAACGGCATCCGGGAACCCGGTCTCCCCTTTGTCGTAAAAGCCTGCGACTATTACGCCGTGTCCGCCGACTTTCTCCTGGGTCGGACGTTAAGCCGGGACGGCACCACCATTGCTCCGGAGCAGCTGTATGATCTCAGCGATGAGAAGGACAACTCCATGCGGGGGGGCGTGCTTGCCCTGCTGTCCAAAAAGCTGCTGGTCAACTCCATCGGCGTTCTCTTTGACCTGTTGGCTAAAACAGGCAGCCGGGAAGCTATCCGTGCCGCAGCCAACTATCTCTCCACGGCGATATACATTGTCTATCGCCGGCTGTATCAGTCCAACCCAGCCAATCATCCGGATTTTTTCTCGGCCCCTGCCTGTGTTTTTGATGCCGGCCTGGCCGACGCCGATCTGAAATGCTCCGAAGCGGAGCTGGCCGGTGTACTGGCTGCCCACGAAAAGAGCAAGGGTTACATCCCCGAACTGTCCAACGACGCGTTGGCCCAGGACTATCCTGTGCTCTACCAGTCCCTGCTTCAAATTGTCCATAACACCGGGGAACGAATCAACGGCATTATGGCTGCCCGGCAGAACGACAGGACATAATTACCTGAGCTTCCCATCCTGATTGCAGCGGCACAACGATGACCCAGTAAAGCAAACTCCGCAAGTTCCTGCCATCGTCCCCGTCCTAGCCACGCTTCGCCCTAACGGGCAAAGCTCACTTCTTCCGTTGCTCGCCCTTTCCAAATTAAGCCCGCTTCGTCGGGTTTTGATTTGGTTCCGTGACAGCGCTTCAATCCCCTTGGAGGTATTGTCTTATGACTGACCAAAGCAAAATTAGAAACTTCTCTATTATCGCTCATATCGACCACGGAAAATCCACTCTTTCCGATCGGCTCATCGAGCTGTGCGGAGCGGTGGAGCAGCGGCAGATGGAATCCCAGCTGCTGGACAACATGGATCTGGAGCGCGAGCGTGGCATCACCATCAAGGCCCGAGCTGTCCGGCTGGACTATAAGGCCCAGGACGGGAACACCTACGCTCTGAATCTGATCGACACCCCGGGCCATGTGGATTTCAACTACGAGGTATCCCGTTCTCTGGCCGCCTGTGAGGGGGCGGTCCTCATTGTGGACGCCTCCCAGGGGATCGAGGCTCAAACGCTGGCCAACACCTATCTGGCCATGGAGCACAACCTGGAGATTCTCCCCGTCATCAACAAGATTGACCTGCCCGCCGCCGACCCCAAGCGGGTGAAAGAGGAAATCGAGAACATCCTGGCACTTCCGGCCGAAGACGCTCCGGAAATCTCCGCCAAGCAGGGCATCAACATTCCCGCTGTTTTGGAAACCATCGTCCGGAATATCCCGGCTCCCACCGGTGATTCCGGTGCTCCATTGAAGGCCCTGATTTTTGACAGCCAGTACGATCCCTACCAGGGTGTCATCGTCTACTTCCGGGTGATGGAAGGAACGCTGAAAAAGGGGATGCAGGTCAAGATGATGGCCTCCAAAGCCAGCCACCAGGTGCTGGACTGCGGCTACCTTCGTCCCCTTGGCATGGACTCCTGCGACCAGCTGTCCGCCGGTGAGGTGGGGTGGTTCTCCGCTTCCATTAAGAATGTAAAGGACACCCGGGTGGGTGACACCATCACCAGCCTGGAGCTCCCAGCTGCGGAGGCTCTGCCCGGCTACCGCCCCGCTCAGGCCATGGTGTACTGCGGCATCTACACCGAAGACGGCAGCAAATACCCCGACCTGCGGGACGCGCTGGAAAAGCTGCAGCTAAACGATGCCTCGCTGTCTTTCGAGCCCGAATCCTCTATCGCACTTGGCTTCGGCTTCCGCTGCGGCTTTTTGGGAATGCTCCATATGGAGATCATTCAGGAGCGGCTGGAGCGCGAGTTTGATCTGGATCTGGTGACCACGCTCCCCTCCGTCATCTACGAAGTGACCAAGACCGACGGCTCCGTGGTCCGGGTGGACAACCCCCACAACTACCCCGACCCCGGCGTGATTGTGGAGGCGCGCGAGCCCTTTGCCAAAGCAACCATCATCACACCCCCCGACTATGTGGGCAATATTATGCCCATGTGTCAGGATCGCCGCGGTATATTTAAAGACATGCAGTACCTCGATACCAACCTGGTGGAGCTGCACTACCACATGCCCATCGGCGAGATCATTTACGACTTCTTCGACTCCCTGAAGGCCCGTACCAAGGGGTATGCCAGCCTGGACTACGAGATGGAGGGCTATCAGTCCAGCCAACTGGTCAAGGTAGATATGCTCCTCAACGGGGAACAAGTAGATGCTTTGAGTTTTATCGTGCACAAAGACAAGGCCTATGCCCGGGCCCGGCGCATCTGCGAAAAATTGAAGGAGAACATCCCCCGTCAGCTCTTCGAGGTACCTGTCCAGGCGGCCATCGGCGGGAAGGTCATTGCCCGGGAAACGGTCAAGGCCATGCGGAAGGACGTTCTTGCCAAGTGTTACGGTGGCGACATCACCCGAAAAAAGAAGCTGCTGGAAAAGCAAAAGGAAGGCAAGAAAAAAATGCGTTCTCTGGGCAGCGTGCAGCTGCCTACCGAGGCATTTATGGCGGTCCTCAAGCTGGATGAAGAATAGAGCATTTTCTTTCTGCCTTCCCGGGGCCCCATCTTTGATGGGGCGGCGCGAGTGCGCCGTAAATTTGGAGCCGCTTTGCGGCGGAAAATTTGCGCAGGACGAATTCACTTCGCCCAAGCAGAAATAAAAGCCTGGGGTCCCTGCTCGACGTAAGCCGGGCAGGGAGCGGCAAGAAGAAAATGCGTTCTCTGGACAGTGTGCAGCTTCCCACCGAAGCGTTTATGGCCGTGCTCAAGCTGGACGAAGAATAACATATCAAAAAAGAGGTCCCGGACGCGTCAACGTCCGGGACTTTGTTTTGGTTCCATGCTGGTTTGATTGGCGGGGTCGTCTTGGGGGGGCGGTTGGTCGCGGAGATGCTGATTGAGCTCCTGTCGAATGTATCCCGCCAGACTGCGGCTGCTTTCCTGGGCAAGAATTTGGAGCTTCTGATAGGCCTCCATGGGAAGCATAACGCTTACAGACTTCTTGGGGCCTTGTTTCATAGAAATCACCTCTTAAAATATCTTACTACGTTTTGTTGTAAATGTAGGTGAATTGTCAATAGAAGCGCAACAATGTCAAAAAGTGGAGCTTGCGAGTACCTCGGCGGGCGTTGCCCAGCCGAGGCATTTTCTTGGCCGGTTATTTAGAATGCTCATGGCGTCGGTGACTTCTT
>JBFWME010000002.1:0-8470 GCA_050251755.1 Lawsonibacter sp.
AACCCGTAGAAAACAGTGGAGTTGGCAGGTGGAGATACCGCGGTTGCCTTCTTGGGCTGATCCATGCGAAGCGTTGTTGGCCTGGAATTAAAATTTGAAAATCCGGCAAGAAACGATTCCACGGCTGTAGTTTCGTGGTTGAGTTTGCCGCTGAGCCAATTTGCAATATGCCGGGAAAGCGCATCGCTTTCAGAAATGATGTGCAGCGCCTCAGCCAACGCCTTGCGCTGATAGTCCTCCTTGCAATTGCTTGCGAAGTAAGTTGCCATAGACTGAATGCACGCGATATCCTTCAGCGCGCCGCGCTGCCCTCGGCGAAGGCGGCTGATGTGGGAGGCATCGAGCTTGACGTACAGCGACAGCGCACTGTTCGTCGAATTTGTCAGTCTCATTAAAAAATCGAGTTTTTCACAAAATTCCATTCCGGTCACCCCCTTGTCCAGTGTAGCAAATACAAAACCCAAAATCAACTTTTCGACAGGATTCCTGTCGAAAAGTTGATGAGTAGCCTTTTCTTTTTATGCGGTTTCAGTTATGATTATAAAAAGAGAGCATCCACCAGTATTCATGCAAAATTGCGTATGTTTTGGAGAGAATTGTATGGTTACGCTGAAAACGCTTGATTCCAGCATAGTATCGTTCATCATACTTTGGATCATTTTTCTGCATGCATATAACCGGATTGAGCGGATTCTACCGCAGTATAGGCTGTTTATTACCATGGTCATCCTGGACATGATGATGGTTGTGGTTGATATTCTGGGCTGGGTGTTTAATGGATATTCCGGGCTGCTGAATTACATTTGCAACGTCGGCTTCAATCTGATCCTTTTTATTTTGGCACCGCTGATTCCATCTGTTTGGGTTCTTTATACGTATTACTTTGTATACAAAGAGAGTCGAAAAATCAATAAGATTCGAACCGCGTTAATCCTCATGCTAATCGCAAACGCATGTGCCACAGTTGCGAGCCTATATACGGGCTGGTTTTTTCACGTCGACTCGGCTAATGTTTATCATCGGGGACCGTTTCTTTCTGCACATGTGCTCTACTGCGAAGCACTGCTTGGATACTCGTTTGTCTTTATGTTTTTTAAGCGCAAACAGTTCCAGAAACGGCAGTATCGCTCCATTATGCTGTTTTTTGTTCCTCCGATTGTGGGAAGCGTAATTCAGTATATCCATTACGGGGTGTCATACAATTGGGTTGGGATTATGATCTCGCTGCTGATTATCTATCTCAATTTGCAATCCCGCGATTTGAATACCGATTATCTTACCGGGGTGAACAACCGACAATATTTTCAAAGGTATCTCAAAGCAAAAATTCAAAACAGTTCGGAGAAAAAAACCTTTGGGGCCATCATGATCGACATTGATCATTTTAAAAAGATCAATGATAATTTTGGGCATGTAGCAGGCGACCAAGCTCTGAAGGATGCCGTACAGATACTCAAAAACAGCCTTCGTCGAGATGACTTTATTGCGCGATTTGGCGGAGATGAGTTTTTAATTGTAGTGGATGTTCAGAGCATGAAAATTCTTGAGGATACGGTCAGACGGATCAAAGAAAAGACCGGATTGTTCAATGATCAACAGTCAAAGCCGTATACACTGAGTTTTTCTTTGGGATATGACATTTATGATGTCAAGACAAACATGAAACCGGATGACTTTTTAAACCATTTGGATGGATTGATGTATGCGGACAAACGACGAGAGCTGAAAACCGACAGGGATTCGGATGCCTCGAAACATAATGGCTAAATTCAGACAAGCCGTCCTTATGACTGTCACCACAGAGGGCGCCGAAGGCTGCAATATCGCCGCGGGCAGAGGAAAGCCTCGCCCCAGGTGATGTCGGTTCGGGTGCACTTTGTGTATACGTGGGAAAGACATCCAGCGCTTATGATTCCTTGACTTTTTGAAAATTTATGAGATAATTAAAAAAGTAACAATCTATGCGACGACCATTTTTAAACTTTTAGAGGAGGCGTCACGATGGCAAGATTTACACTTCCGAGAGACTTATATCATGGCAAAGGTGCGCTGGAGGCGCTAAAAACCTTCGAGGGGAAGAAGGCTGTCATCTGCGTAGGCGGCGGTAGCATGAAAAGGTTTGGCTTTTTGGACAAGGCCACTGCGTATCTGAAGGAAGCGGGGATGGAGGTTCTGATTATCGACGGAATCGAGCCGGATCCCTCGGTGGAAACGGTATTGAAGGGTGCCGAGAAGATGTTGGAATTCCAGCCCGACTGGATTGTTGCAATGGGCGGAGGATCTCCCATCGATGCGGCCAAGGCGATGTGGATTAAGTATGAATACCCCGATGTTACCTTTGAGGATATGTGCAAGGTGTTCGGACTGCCAAAACTGCGGAAAAAAGCGCTGTTTTGTGCGATTTCGTCTACTTCCGGCACCGCCACCGAGGTGACGGCGTTCTCGATCATTACCGACTATTCCAAGGGCATCAAATACCCCATCGCCGATTTTGAAATTACTCCTGATGTTGCAATTGTCGACCCGGAACTGGCTGAAACGATGCCCAAAAAGCTTGTTGCACACACCGGCATGGATGCCATGACCCATGCGGTGGAAGCGTTTGTTTCCACTGCTCATTGCGATTACACGGATCCGCTGGCCCTTCACGCTATCGAGATGATTCAGAAAGATCTGATCGCGTCTTACAACGGCGACATGAGCAAGCGCGAAAGCATGCATAACGCCCAGTGTCTGGCTGGTATGGCGTTTTCCAACGCACTGCTCGGTATCGTTCATTCCATGGCACACAAAACCGGGGCGGCGTTTGCCGATTTTGGCGCCCATCTTATCCATGGCGCGGCCAACGCCATGTATTTGCCCAAGGTAATCGCGTTCAACGCCAAGGAGGAAGCCGCCGCACAGCGCTATGCCGTTATTGTGGATTATATGGGGCTAGGCGGTGCGACAACCAAAGAAAAGATTGATCGGTTGATTGCCTATCTGCGTAAAATGAATGACGAGCTGAACATTCCGCACTGCATCAAGCAGTATGGCGCGGACAGCTATCCCACCGAAAACGGCTTTGTACCGGAGGCGGTGTTCCTTGAGAGATTGCCGGCTATCGCTGTGAATGCCATTGGAGATGCCTGCACCGGTTCCAATCCCCGTAAGATCACCCCCGAGGAAATGGAAAAACTGCTGAAGTGCTGCTATTACGACACCGAGGTTGACTTTTAAGCGCTGGCACAATCATTCGGGCCGCCCTAACGCAGGGCGGCCTTTTTTTCACCATGCGGTTCTCACTTGCCATAGAAAGCGAAAGGAGTCGATCCCACTCGGGGTCGACTCCTTTCGCAACAGATGGGGGTTTTTCTCGGGGAGAGCCCATGCCGGCTGAATGACTGCCGGTGTGAGGCTGGTTACCTGCTTATCGGATTCGGCGGTCTCACCGTGCGTTTCATGTGCAGATGCAGAATGTTTTCATGTTTCTTCTGCTGCCGGTATGATATAATATATCAATCTGGCTTCACTGACTGAAAAAATACAGTTCGTTCATTCATTTTGGCGATTTGTTTCAACAACATGGATTTATTTGGGAGGGAAAAATGAATACCAGAAAAAGAAATGCATTCGAGACAAGAAACAAGATTTACAATACAGCAAAAGATTTATTTAAAAAGTATGGCTTTGAAAATGTCAGTGTTGATTCAATCGTGGAGGCTGCCGGGGTTGCCAAGGGATCTTTCTACGTCCATTTCGAAACCAAGGATTCTTTAGTTGCCATATATATCAGCGACTATGTAAATAAGGTGGATACGGACTATAAAGCATATATTGATTCGTTTGACGCAAGGACCTCTGCATCCGATATCCTCCTCTCCCTGATCGAAAAGATTACCGATATCCTGATTCATGACATTGGTTATGATCAAATGAAGACACTATATCGGATACAAATTACCAAAACCGCCAACATTGATGCCGTACTGAACGATAACAGAGAAATTTATAAAGTATTCCATGATATACTGAGCAAAGGAGTGCAGCAGGGAGAGTTTAAAACAGAGATCCCATTAGATGTGCTGGCAAAGCATTGTATGACGGCCATAAGAGGTATCACATATGAATGGTGTATTCGTTATCCGGATTATGATTACAAAGAAGAAGCACTGCAGCATTTTCGCGTTTTACTGACCGGCATAAAAAAATGCAGCTGAATAATTGCCTTCGGCGCGTTGAGGAGGCAAGATCTCTCTAAGTCCGATTGGCTATAACCCCCCACATCTGTCTGGTTTCTTTTTGCTTAATATACTAGTTGTATCATGACAGGAACATAAAACAGTTTGTAGAATAAGAGAAGGCCCTGAAACCGTAGCGGTTTCAGGGCCTTTGTTCTGGTGGAGGCGGGGAGAGTTGAACTCCCGTCCGAAAACGCATCCATGGAAACTTCTCCGGGCGCAGGCGGTTATTTCAGGAGTCTTGCTCTCCCCGTTCCCCTTCCCACCGGCAAGCCGTCACGCCGGAAGGCCAGGTAAGCTTCATCATTCATGGTACGCGCAAAGCTTAGCGTACGCACGTGCACCACTAAACGACGCCCGATCCCGGCTCGTGGTCCTTCCGGGTCAGACGGCCGCCTTTAATTAGGCAGCGTAAGCGTATTCGTTATTGTTCTTTAATTTATAAAGAATGCCCGTTTTAAGGTGGCCAGGCGCCACCGCCCGCTATTCCCACTTCAACATCCCCGTCGAAACCGGTACGCCCCCGCGTTGTCGCAAGCTACTGATCCTTGGCTTCCGCCTGACGGCGGAAGCTCACTGATTTCACTGCTCCTCCGTTCCGCAACAAACCCACTTGGTTGGTTTTCGTTGCGGCCGGCGGCTGCGCCGCCGGATGCGAGAGAGGTAGACTTGAAGTCCTGAGTCCCACAGCCGGCCTCGTGTCAAGGGGTCGGCCGCGGGAAACACGAATTTACGCTTTCTTATAAAACCAGAGGGACAGACCCTTCTGAAGTTATACTGTTTTGGGTTCGGGGTATTCCGCCCCAAAGAGTTCTACGGTGACCTTCTTCATCTTCTGCGTATCACGAGGGCGGTCGTTCCAGTCGGTTTTGGTGGATACAATGGCATCGGCCACGTCCATCCCCTCAATGACCTTGCCGAAGGCGGCGTACTGACCGTCCAGATGAGGGGCCTTTTCCACCATGATGAAGAACTGACTGCCGGCGGAGTTGGGATCCATCGCCCTTGCCATGGACAGCACGCCTCGGTCATGAACCAAGTCGTTTTTCACGCCGTTCTGGGTGAACTCTCCTTTAATGGAGTAGCCCGGTCCGCCCGTGCCGGTTCCCTGGGGGCAGCCGCCCTGAATCATAAAGCCGGGGATGCAGCGGTGAAAGATCAGGCCGTCGTAATAGCCCTTTTGAATCAGGCTGATAAAGTTGTTTACGCTGTTTGGGGCCACCTCGGGGTACAGCTCGGCCTTGATGATGTCGCCGTTTTCCATTTCAATGGTAACAATCGGGTTTTGAGCCACGTTCCATCGTCCTTTCCTGTGTCAAATGTTGAGGGTTATCGCATGCTGGTTTTCATCGCCCGGTCCATCTCGCGCTTGGCATCCCGCCTGGCGTCGGATTCCCGCTTGTCGTAGAGCTTTTTGCCCTTTGCAAGACCTAACTCCACCTTGACCCGGGGGCCCTTGAAGTAGACGGACAGGGGAATGAGAGAGTAGCCGTCCTGCTTGATCCGGCCGAACAGGCGCATGATCTCCCGCTTGTGCATCAGCAGCCGGCGGGGACGGCGGGGGTCCTTGTTGAAAATATTGCCCTTCTCGTAGGGGCTGATATGCATGCCCAACACGGTCAGCTGACCGTCCTTGATGGTGCAGAAGGAGTCCTTCAGGTTCAGGTTGCCCATGCGGATGGACTTCACTTCGGTGCCCGCCAGCTCGATTCCGGCCTCGAATTTTTCTTCCACAAAGTAATCGTGGTAGGCTTTGCTGTTTTTTGCAATCTGTTTTATGGCCTCGGCCACTGGGAGCACCTCCCCTCCATGACAATTCCCCGTAGCCGGGGAGTACTGTAGTGTACCATGTCCCGCGGAAAAATGCAAGAGAAATCTGAAAAACGGCAATGTGGGGACACGGAAGTCGGCACGTGATAGGCAGGCTACCGAACCTTTTGGGGGCGAATGCGGACATAGATGTCGGTGTCCTCCTGCCGCACCTGAATTTCAAACCGGTCCAAAGATTTAATCATCTTAGACAGCTTGGAGAAGCCATAGTTCCGGGGGTCGAAGTCGGGCTGCTTTTTGACCAGGAGATTGCCCAGCTTGCCCATCTGGACATAGCCGTCCTCCTCCTCCAGGGTGTCCAGAGACTCGGCGATCAGCTCCACCACCTCATCCGGAACAGAGCCGCAGGACGAAGAGAGCGGTGGTGTTCTGCCGGAGTCCTTTTTGGTCTTTTGCGCGGCCTCCTTCTCCTGCTGGGCCGCCTGCTCGGCGGCGGCGCGGATGACCTCGATATAGACAAACTTATCGCAGGCCACAATAAAGGGCTTGGGCGTCTTTTTCTCCCCCATGCCGTATACCTTCATACCGGCTTCCCGCAGGCGGATGGCCAGACGGGTAAAGTCGGAATCACTGGACACCAGGACGAAGCCGTCGCAGTTGCCGGAGTACAGAATATCCATGGCGTCGATGATCATGGCCGAGTCGGTGGAATTTTTGCCGGTGGTATAACCATACTGCTGAATGGGGGTGATGGCGGTTTCCAGCAGGATGGACTTCCAGGAGTTCATGTTGGGGGCGGTCCAGTCGCCATAAATACGTTTGATGGTGGGGGTGCCATAGACGGCCACCTCGGCCATCACATCCTTCATCGCGGTGCGAGAGGCGTTGTCCGCGTCAATGAGAACCGCCAGACGCAGATCCTTTTCGTTGCCGGGTTCAGCCATGGGCTCCCTCCTGTCTCAGCAAAGACTCCACCTGGGCCAGCTGTTCCACCGTGTTTACTCCCAACATCTCGTTGGGGGAACAGGTGTCGCAGAGGCCCACACGGGCGCCCTGGGCCTTCAGAAGAGCGGGAACGTCGGTGAGATACAGCTCGCCCTGGGCGTTGTCATTTTTTAACTGGTTCAACACGGACAGCAGGGAGGGGGCGTGAAAGACGTAGGTGCCGGTGTTGACTTCGGTGACGGCGGCCTGCGCCGGGGTACAGTCCTTGGCCTCGACAATGCGCTGGAAGGTACCGTCCTTCTCCCGAAGGATTCGCCCGTAGCCGCCCCCCTCGGACAGCCGGGCGGACAAAAGGGTGCAGGCGTTGCCGTCGGCCAGGTGGGTGCTGGCCAGAGCCCGGAAGGTATCCCCCTTCATCAGAGGGGCGTCGCCGCAGCAGACGATGAGGTGCCCCTCATATCCCTGAAGCAGGGGAGCGGCGAACTGGACGGCGCCTCCGGTGCCGTTGAGCGATTGCTGGACGGCGTACGGATACTGGGGAAATGCGGAGAGCACCGCCTCCCGCTTCCAGCCTACCACCAGAATGATGTCCTGAGCGGGCAGAAAGGAAAGTCCCTTTAAAACATAGTGGAGCAGGGGCTTGCCGTTGGCCAGCCGCATCACCTTGGGCAGGTCGATGCCCTCGGTTTGCAGGCGGGTGCCTTTGCCGGCGGCCAGCACCAGGGCCTTTAGGTTATCCATAGATCAAACTCCTTTGTGTGAATGGGGCGGCGGTCAGCCGCGGGCCCACAGCCTGGGCAGCAGGGAGTAGAAATCGCCCCGCTCCTCCCACAGCAGCAACAGGGAGCCCTGCTTGACCGACACGGTGGCCGGAGCCCCGCAAAATTCGTTGCTGACCCCGATGGGAAAGCTGCCCGACATGGTATAATCGGTCAGGGGAAATTTCAGATTGCTCAGGGTCACGCCCAAGGCGGTGCCGCTGTTGCAGAAGACGGACAGATAGCCCGACATAGAGTCGGGAAAGGTGAGCGTGCTGTCGCGCAGGGCGGTGGCTGCCGTTTTTTCCCCGGCCAGGAACCCGATGGCGCCCTGAGTGGTCAGCCAGTCCAGAAGCTGAAGGTTGGCCAGCGTGTGCTCCAGCCGTCCGCCCACGCCCCCGAGCAGGACGAAGCGGCGGTAGCCAAGATCCAACCCGCGGCGCAGGGCAAATACCATATCGGTGTCGTCTTTTTCGGCGGGCAGATGGATAACGTTTGGGTGGCTGGGGGCGTAACCCAGAGAGTCGAAGTCCCCTACCACCAGATCGGGTACCACACCGTAGGCCATCAGGGAGTCATAGCCACGGTCGGCGGCGATGACATAGTCGCCCGGGATGGGAGCGGGACGCAGGGCGGGAGATAGAGACATAGCACCCACCACATAACAAATCCGGTCGCGGTTTGTCATAGTATGACCTTCTTTAACATCAAGATAAGCTCTAAAGTGGGCGAACGGCCAAGAAAAGGGAACGTGGCTCGCACAGATAGAAATGAATG
>JBFWME010000002.1:8570-13966 GCA_050251755.1 Lawsonibacter sp.
GAATGGTATGATGTGCCATCTCGTTTGGGCGTCCCAAAGGGGACGGAAAAAGGCTGAACGCAAAGTATCATAACCACTTTGGGTTATTATACCACAGAATTTTTTGTTTGTGGAGTGTATATTGGCTGTATCCTTGACTTTCCTCAGGGCAGCAGATAGAATGGCAGTGGTTTGAGCCAAACGGATGGCCGATGAATGCCAAAGCCTATGGAGCATGAAGGGCTTTAAGAGACGGAGACGAGCGAACATGATACACTATCTGGACAACGCAGCAACCACGCCGGTGCGGCCGGAGGCAGTACAGGCGGCCCTGGAGGCCATGACGGAAAGCTGGGGGAACCCTTCGGCCCGGTATGCCAAGGGGGCGCAGGCTGCCGCCCGGATGAAGGAATGGCGCGGGGATGTGGCCGCTGGGCTGGGCTGTGCCCCGGAGGAGGTTGTGTTTACCTCCTGCGGCACCGAGAGCGACAACTGGGCGATCCAAGCCGCCCTGGAGCTGGGCCGGAGGAAGGGAAAGCACATCATAACCACCGCCATTGAGCACGCGGCGGTGCTGGAGCCGTTTCGGGCATTGGAACGCCTGGGCTGTGAAGTTACTTACCTTCAGCCAGACCGAGAGGGGAATATCTCCCTGGCCGACTTGGAACACGCCCTGCGGGAGGACACGGTGCTGGTGTCCATGATGCTGGTCAACAACGAGTTGGGGACGATTTTGCCGGTGGCCGGGGCGGCTGAGGCCATCCGGCACGCAGGATGCCCCGCTCTTCTCCACTGCGATGCGGTGCAGGGGTTTTTAAAGATGCCCTTTTCTCCAAACAAGCTGGGGGTGGATCTGCTGAGCGTCAGCGGGCACAAGATTCACGCCCCAAAGGGCATCGGGGCCATGTATATCCGAAAGGGACTGAAGGTGCCGCCCCTGCTCTTTGGCGGAGGCCAGGAGGAGGGACTGCGCTCGGGAACCGAGCCCACCGCGCAGATCGCCGCCTTTGCCGCCGCGGTCCGGGCCGGCCGGGCCACCTTGGAGGAGGATCTGGCTCACATGGCTCAATTGAAGGAGTATGCCGCGGCCCGGCTGACGGGAGCGGTGCCCGGCCTGCGGATTTTGGTGCAAGGGGGCGCACCTCATATCTTGCCCATCACTCTGCCTGGCTATAAGAGCGAGGTGGTGGTACGCTTTTTGAGTGATCAGGGGATTTGCGTATCCTCGGGTTCCGCCTGTCACAAGGGCAAGCCGAGCCATGTCTATGCCGCACTGAAGCTGCCCAAAAAGGAGCAGGACGGCGTGCTGCGGGTCAGCTTTTCCTATGATACGACCCAAGAAGACGTGGATGCGCTGGCGGAAGGGTTGGAGATGGCGAAGCAGCAGTTGTTTCCCACCCTGTCTTAGGGATGGGATTGATCAGGCAGACGGCTTTGCCGGGGAACAAAGGGGTTCCGGAATTTGATGCAAAGGAGCATGGTTGTGTTTTCTTATATGAGGCGCCAGCCTGGGTTTTACCGTCAGGTGGTCCTGCTGGCCGCACCCATCGTGCTGCAAAACCTGATTACCAGTATGCTGGGAATGGCGGATATCTTTATGGTGGGGATGCTGGGAGAGGCGCCTATGGCAGCGGTCACGCTGGCCAATATTCCGCTGTTTGTGGTCCAGCTGTTTATCTTCGGGGTCCAAAGCGGGTCCTCCGTCCTGATCAGCCAATATTGGGGTAAGCAGGACATGGAGGCCATCAACCGGGTGATGGGCGTGGCCATGTGGACGGCAGGTACAGTGTCTGCTCTGTTTGCTGCGGTTTTGCTGTTCCAGCCGGTGGAATTTCTCGGCCTGTTCGGGAATCAGCGGGATGTCGTGGAGCTTGCGGCCCGGTATGGAAGCGTCGCGGGGCTGTCCTACGTGTGCTCCGCGTTTACCATGATGTATGTGGCTGCGTATCGGAGTATGGAGCAGCCACAGCTTGGCATGTATATCCTGGTGACTTCCATGGTTTTGAACACATTTCTGAACTGGGTATTTATTTTCGGAAAGCTCGGGGCCCCGGCCATGGGGGTGAGGGGGGCGGCTGTGGCGACCCTCATCGCCCGTATGCTGGAGCTGTTCATTGTGGCGGTACATATGGGGAAAAGCAGGTCGCTTCGGCTTCGCCTCCCGCTGCTGCTCCGGCCCGGCCGGGAGATGGCCGCCCGCTTTCTGCGCTACGGTGGGCCCGTGGTGTGCAACGAGACGATGTGGGGCCTTGGAACTGCGGTTTTTCCTACCATTATGGGGCACATGGAGGGCTCAACCGAGATTTTGGCCGCCTATACCATTGCCGGCAACATGGATAAAATTGTGATGGTGGTGTCCTTTGGACTGGCCGCCACCGCCGCCATCATCATCGGACGGGAGGTGGGCGCGGGCCGTCCTCAAGAGGTCGGGGAGGTGGGAATGGCCCTGAATACCCTGGCTGTTCTGTGCGGAATTGTCATCGGACTACTGCTGCTTCTCTTCGGTCGGCTGGTGGCTCCGGCCTGGGTATACCCGCTGTTTCAGATGTCTGCCCGGGCAGGGACGATTGCCACCATGATGATGACCGTGCAAGGAGTGATCCGGCCCCTGCGGGACTTTAACAGCGTTACCATTGTTGGTATTCTTCGGGGCGGCGGCGACGTAAAAATGGCTACCCTAATCGACATTATCCCCCTGTGGTTGGTGGCCATTCCGGCGGCAGCCCTGTGCGGTGTGATTTTGCGCACCAATATTTTGTGGGTGTATTTAGCCATGACGCTGGAGCATTTTATCAAGTGTATCCTGGGCTTTCGTCGTCTGCGTTCGGGCCAATGGGTCCGGGATCTGACCGGTACCATGACGGGAAGATAGGGCAGCCACCCACCCCCGCTATCCCGAAAGGGGGGGGACGGCGGTAGTGCGATTCAAAAATGAAAGCCCGTAGAGAAATGAATATTCCGTCCCTGCCGGATCCGGCAGGGACTTTTTTGCGGACTGGCCGTCAAGTGAAGGAGACAAAGGGCATCATCCGGACAAAAGAGATACCGTTTCGATGGAGTGGAGCTCAATTTTCTCCCCGTTCCCATCGTTCGACAGACATCGCGGCGGGGAGGGTTCTATCATAAAAAAGAACGGGGTACCCATTTGACATGCGTCGTCTTCCTGTTCGAAAGAAAAAGGAAAGAAAGACCTGATTTCGGGGGTCAAGACGCACGGGAATGGATGCAAGTCTGTGTATTTATGAGAGTGTTACATTGTGTCGTACCATTTTACGTGAGGCGTGATATCGATCAGGAGGCAGGAACATGGCCGAGTTTTGCTTGGATTGTTGGAACCGATTAAACGGGACCCGTTACACCCCAAAAGACGTGCAAACGGATCTGGATCTGTGCGAGGGATGCAAGGAGCGAAAACCCGTGATCGTCGGTTTTTCCAGAAGGGGAAGTTCCGGTTGGGTGCAGGGAGCATGGCGGCGGCTGGAATATCTGGCATGGTGTCAAAGGCGATAGGCAAAGAATTTGGCGTCAGCTTAGCACAACCCCGGCTTTTCTGCAAAGAAAAGCCGGGGTTGCTTTGTTTAAAATAAATTCATAAAGTGGCTATTGACAATTTATATCCCCGGTGGTACATTATCTTTAGCACTCGAAGACAATGAGTGCTAATACAATTGAAATAAGAACGGCGGTGGTAGAATGGAATTGACGGATCGCAAAAAGCGGATTCTGCGGGCTATCGTAGAAACCTATATCGCCACCGCCGAGCCAGTTGGGTCCAAGGTCGTGGTTGAAAAGGCCGGGCTGGATGTGTCCGCCGCCACCATCCGAAACGAGATGGCCGACCTGACCGATTTGGGACTGCTGGAACAGCCTCATACCTCAGCAGGGCGGATCCCTTCCGTGACTGGGTACCGGCTGTATGTGAACGAGCTGATGGATCGCCAGCAGCTTACCATCCAGGAGACGGAACGCATCAACCAAGCGCTGAATCTGAAAATGGAGGAGCTGGATCGGGTCATTGACCGGGCGGGCAAGGTACTCTCCCAAATCAGCGACTACCCGGTGTTTACGGTAGCCACGGCCAAGGAACGAGTCACCGTTAAACGATTTGATCTTTTGATGGTAGAGGAAAATGCCTTTATCGCCGTGGTGATGACCGACAGCAGTGTGGTAAAAAATAAGCTGATTCGGATCCACGACCAGCTGTCCGACACACAGCTTCAGCTTCTGGCCGCCGTACTGAACAGTTCCTTTGTTGGGCTGTCTCAGGAGGAAATGGAAGAGACACTGAACAAAATGGAGACCCGCACTGCGCCGGCGGCCTTTGAACTGATCTCTCTGGTGGTGGAGTTTGCGGTGGGAATTCTGGCCGAACAGCGCCAGCAGAAGATACACACCACTGGAATTACACACTTACTGGAACACCCTGAGTACCACAGTTTGGATAAGGCCAAGCCCCTGATGGCTTACCTTAGCGAGGACACGGGGACCAGCAAACTGCCGATGCCCCTGAGCGGCGGAAAAAACATGGACATTCTGATTGGCCCTGAGAACGTCAGCGACGCATTGAAGGACACCAGCGTGGTCATGGCCAGCTATGATATTGGAGACAATATGAAGGGCGTCATCGGCGTGGTGGGACCCACCCGAATGGATTACGCCAAGGTCACCGCCCGCCTGTCTTACTTTGCCGACAGTCTGACCAGAATGTTCGGCAAGGGAGAATTACCCCCGGCGGAGAAGGACGAGGACCAGGAATAAGATAAAAGGAGCACACAGCCGTGAGCAAGAAGGATAAGAAGAACGAAACGCCGGAACAGGACGTGATTCTGGAGGAACAGAGAACAGCGAGCCCTGAATCCAAACAGGAGGAAGCCTGCCAGGAGGAGCCGGATCCCCTGCTGATTGAGCTGGAGGCGCTTAAAAATCAGGTCGCCCAGCAGGAGGATAAATATCTGCGGCTTGCCGCAGAATATGACAATTACCGAAAACGAACCGCGAAGGAGAAGGAGTCCATCTGGACCGACGTGAAGGCAGAGACGACGGCGGCGTTCCTTCCGGTGTACGACAATTTGGAGCGGGCGCTGAAGCAGGAGACAGCCGATGAAGCGTTCAAAAAGGGCGTGGAGATGACCATGACCCAGCTTAAGGAAGTACTCTCCAAGCTGGGAATCAATGAGATTCAGGCGCTGGGGCAGCCGTTCGATCCCAACCAGCACAATGCGGTCATGCATGTGGAGGACGAAAATTTGGGTGAGAATGTGGTGACGGATGTCTTTCAGTCCGGGTTCCAATGCGGTGAAAAGATTATCCGCTGCGCCATGGTAAAAGTCGCAAATTAAGCAGAAGCGCCGAATTCCCGAGCAGGGGCAATAACGCCAGGGCGCAGGGCAAAGCCCAGGTGTGGCCGCAGGCCGAAC
>JBFWME010000002.1:14066-17614 GCA_050251755.1 Lawsonibacter sp.
CAACACAGAAGCGTCCGAGCCGCCATAACAGGGGCAGCACGTGAATCATATAAACAACAATCTTTTTTATATTTAGGAGGAAAACATTATGTCTAAGATCATTGGTATCGATCTCGGTACAACCAATAGCTGTGTCGCCGTGATGGAAGGCGGCGACGCCGTTGTCATTGCAAACGCGGAAGGCAACCGGACCACCCCTTCTGTGGTGGCCTTTTCCAAAGATGGCGAGCGTATGGTGGGCCAGGTGGCAAAGCGCCAGGCCATCACCAACCCCGACCGCACCGTCAGCTCCATAAAGCGTGAGATGGGCTCTGACTACAAGGTGTCCATCGACGGAAAGAAGTACACACCCCAGGAGATCAGCGCCATGATCCTTCAGAAACTGAAGGCAGATGCCGAGGCTTATCTGGGCCAGACTGTCACTGAGGCGGTCATTACCGTCCCCGCCTACTTCACGGACGCCCAGCGTCAGGCCACCAAGGACGCCGGACGGATCGCCGGCTTGGACGTAAAGCGTATCATCAACGAGCCCACCGCCGCCGCTCTGGCCTACGGTGTGGATAAGGAGACGGCCCAAAAAGTGATGGTCTACGACCTGGGCGGCGGCACCTTCGATGTGTCCATCCTGGATATCGACGACGGAGTCATCGAGGTGCTGGCCACGGCCGGTAACAACCGTCTGGGCGGCGACGACTTTGATAAGTGCATCATGGACTGGATGGCTGCTGAGTTCAAAAAGACCGAGGGCGTGGATCTCACCGGCGACAAGGTTGCCATGCAGCGCCTGAAGGAGGCTGCCGAGAAGGCCAAGATTGAGCTGTCCGGCGTGGCCTCCACCACCATTAATCTGCCCTATATCACCGCCGATGCCACCGGCCCCAAGCATCTGGATATGACCCTGACCCGTGCTAAGTTTGACCAGCTCACCGCCCATCTGGTGGAGGCCACTGCCGGCCCCGTGAAGCAGGCCATGTCCGACGCCGGCCTGTCCGGCAATCAGCTGTCCAAGGTGCTGATGGTGGGCGGCTCCAGCCGGATTCCCGCCGTTCAGGACATGGTCAAGAAGCTCACCGGCAAGGAGGGCTTCAAGGGCATCAACCCCGACGAGTGCGTGGCCATGGGCGCTGCGCTCCAGGGCGGCGTGTTTACCGGCGACGTGAAGGACCTGCTGCTGCTGGACGTCACCCCGTTGTCCCTGGGCATTGAGACCATGGGCGGCGTGATGACCAAGCTGATCGAGCGCAACACCACAATCCCGGTGAAGAAGAGCCAGACCTTTACCACTGCCGCCGACAACCAGACCTCCGTCGAGGTCCACGTGCTCCAGGGCGAGCGCGAGATGGCCCAGTACAACAAGACCCTGGGCCGGTTCCATCTGGACGGCATTGCCCCTGCCCGCCGCGGCGTGCCGCAGATTGAGGTCACCTTCGACATCGACGCCAACGGCATCGTGAACGTATCCGCCAAGGACTTGGGCACCGGGAAGGAGCAGCAAATCACCATCACTTCCTCCACCAACATGTCCAAGGATGATATTGAAAAGGCGGTAAAGGATGCCGAGCAGTTTGCCTCTGAGGATGCAAAGCGGAAGGAAGAGGTAGATATTCGCAACCAGGGTGACCAGATGGTCTACCAGACCGAGAAGACCCTGGAGGAAATGGGCGACAAGATCCCCGCCTCTGACAAAGCCGGCGTGGAGTCTGCCCTGGGCAAGCTGAAGGAGACCCTGAAGGGTTCCGATACCCAGGCCATCAAGAACGCCACGGAAGAGCTGACCAAAGCGTTCTACGCTGTCAGCGAGAAGCTGTACAGCCAGCAGGGCGGCCAGGCCGGCCCCGGTCCGGACATGGGCGGCACCAACTTTGGCGGCGGAGCCCAGGGCAGCAGCGATGCCGGACCGGATGTGGTGGATGCCGACTATGAGGTTGTAGACGACGATAAGAAATAAGCACCGAATTCCAGAGCAGGGGCCATAACGCCAGAGCGCAGGGCAAAGCACAGGGGCGGCCACAGGCCGAACCGGGTTTGCCCGGAGTTGGCGAAGTTATGACCCCGCCCGCGAGGGAACCGAGGCGTGAGAAATAAGCGCCCGAGCCGTCGCGAGCAGTGGACTAAGACGGGAGCGGAGCCGGGAGCCCAAGGAGGCCCAAAGGGCCGGATGGGTCGCGGCGGAGTCGTACGGCTTAGAACCGCGTCGTGAGCAGGTGAGGCGTGAAAAATAAGCGCCCGAGCCGCGGCGAACAGCGAGCCTGGTCCGGAGACAACAGCAAGTAGATTCATGTTAATACGTCACTTTGGTGGGACGGGAGGGTTTCTTCCGTCCCACCCGGGGCGTTCACGCGGGCGCATACTGTGCGCCCCTACCATGGGGAGCGCAGCGTAGGGGCACGTGATGTGTGCCCGCCGTTCCATTCCCTCCATTTTTAGAGGTGATCGCATATGCCAGAACAGAAACAAGATTATTATGAAGTCCTCGGCGTCAGTAAAGGCGCCTCGGACGATGAGATAAAAAAGGCCTACCGCAAGCTGGCCAAACAATACCATCCGGATATGAATCCCGACGACAAGGCCTCTGAGGCCCACTTCAAAGAAGTCAACGAGGCTTACGAAATTCTGTCCGACAAGGAAAAACGGGCGAAATACGACCAGTTCGGCCACGCGGGAGTGGATCCAAACTTTGGAGCCGGCGGCTTCGGCGGCGGCTTTGATATGGGTGATATCGACCTGGGAGACATCTTCGGATCTTTTTTCGGCGGCGGATTTGGCGGCTTTGGGGCGCAGCAGCAGCAGCGGGCCAACGCTCCCCAGCGGGGGGAGAGCCTGCGGGCAGCTTTGACCATTACCTTTGAAGAGGCCGCCTTTGGGTGCGAAAAAGAGATTGAACTTACCCGCACCGAACCGTGCGACGAGTGCCACGGTTCGGGCTGTCAGCCGGGTACCACCGCTGAAGTCTGCCCTGACTGCCGGGGCGCCGGCGTTGTCCGCGTCCAGCGGGGCGGGGGCGGCTTTTCCTTCTCCACCAGCGCGCCCTGCTCCCGTTGCCGGGGCACCGGAAAGATTATTCACAGCCCCTGCAAATCTTGCTCAGGGGCGGGCAGCGTAAGGAAGAAACGGCGTATTTCGGTCACGATTCCAGCCGGAATCGACGAAGGCCAGGCGGTTTCCCTTCGGGGTCAGGGCAACGCCGGGAAGAACGGAGGCCCGGCCGGAGACCTGATTGTGGGGGTCCACATCAAGCCGCACCCCGGGTTCCGGCGGGATGGGACCACGGTGCTGTATGAGCAGCCCATCTCCTTCTACCAGGCGGCCGTAGGGGCCGAGCTGGAGATCCCCACCATTGATGGCAAGGTGAAATACACTCTGCCTGCCGGCACACAGACAGGGACTACCTTCCGTCTGCGTGGGAAGGGAATCCCGGAGCTGAGGGGCCGAAGCAGAGGGGACCAGTACGTTACTGTAAAAGTCCAGATACCGATTTCCCTTACCGCCGAGCAGAGGCAGGCGCTTCAAGCCTTTGGAGCCGCCATGGGTGAGAACGTCTCCGAGAG
>JBFWME010000002.1:17714-47298 GCA_050251755.1 Lawsonibacter sp.
ATCCGGCAGTTCCGGGAGCGGAACGCTCCCCTGTAAACCCATTCGGCTTGCACGGCCTCCAACGGCAAACGATTCGTACGCGCGGCAAGCTGCAGCCTGCTCGAACCAGTGCCGAAGACGGCACTGGTTCGAGTGTCGGTTTATTGCCTGAGCAGCAGAGGCTGGAGCTGCCTGCCCTCCAATGCCGCTTGGGCGGCGTCGGCAACCAGGGAGAAGTCAGCCATCAGAGAGGTGGGCTTTTTCTCCGGGTCGTCCTGGCCGAAGGGGGAAAAGTAGATGTATTTTCGGGCCAGCAAAGTCCCAATGCTGGCGGCCGAGGCGGACAGCCCGTCGTTGGTAGCGGGGGCGATCAGCAGGGGCCTGCTGTTACGCAGGTGGGCCTTGGCGGCCATGGTGACGCTGGTATCGGTGATACCGGAGGCCAGTTTTCCCAGGGTGTTTCCGGTGCAGGGGCAGATGATCAGCAGGTCCAGCAGTTTTTGGGGACCAATGGGCTCTACCGCCTTGACAGTGGAGAGAACGCGGTGGTCGCAGATGCGTTCCATTTCCCGCATCAGGTCATGGGCCTTGCCGAAGCGGGTGTCGGTGTCGGCGGTACACTCGGAGACGATCGGTATAATGGTTTGCCATCTGGCCCGGAGCTGCTCCAGGGCAGACATAGCTTTGGCGTGGGTGCAGAAGGATCCGCATACCGCGAATCCAATGGTTTTATTTTCCAAGGGAAATCTTCCTTTCTGAGATTTTATCGGCCCAGCTCACGGAGCATATTGTAAATGGTGCTTTTAATAGCAGCACCGGCCGTGACCGGAGCCACTTTTCCGGGGATTGACAGCGCCCAGATGACGGTCAGCCCTAACTCGCCTGCCACCCCCAGGTCCACCCCGGATGGTGTGCCGGTTGGACATAGAATGTCTTGGCCCGGCATACAATGGTGACGATCCGGAAAAGACGGGAGGGTACCGGGATGGAAACTCATGACGAGCGATTCATTTGTGTGTTCCAGCAAGATGGACCCACGCTGGAGGAGCGGCTTTTGATCCTTTGGAAGGCTTGGAGAGAGGGGGAGAAGGCGGCATGGACACCCCAAGGGTAGCGCTGTACCTTCGCCTCTCACGAGACGACGAGCGGGCCGGGGAATCCATGAGCATTGAAAATCAACGCAGCTATCTGACCCAATATGTCAAAAGCAGAGACTGGGCGGTAGAGCAGGAGTATGCCGACGACGGCTGCTCCGGGCTGACCTTCGATCGTCCACAGTTCCTGCGAATGCTGAACGACATCGAAGCGAGACGTATCGACACGGTGGTAACCAAAGACCTGTCCCGATTGGGAAGGGACCAGATCTATACCGCCTATTACTATCAGATCTATTTCCCCCAAAGGGGGGTACGGTACATCGCGGTGTCCGAGGGCTTTGACACCGCAGGCTCCGGCGGAGTCGGCGCGCTGTTTCCGTTTTTGACGGCAGCCAACGATTTTTATACTGCCGACGTATCCCGAAAGGTGCGCTCCGCGCTGACTGCGCGGAAAAAGGAGGGGAAATTCATTGGGGCAAGGGCCCCTCTCGGCTATCAAAAGGACCCGGAACAGAGAGGGCATTTGGTGATAAATGAAGAAACGGCGCCTGTCATTCGGCACATCTTCGGGCGCTATCTGGAGCTTGGCAGCGTCACCGGTCTGGCCAAAGAGCTGACGGAGCAGGGATTTCCAACCCCGTCCCAGTACCGGGGGGACGAGACCGGGCGGGAGCCGTTCCCCGGGAGCTGGAGCGGGACGATGGTGCGCAGAATTCTGAGCAATCCGACCTATGCCGGCCACTTGACACAGAACAGGCGGGTCAAGGTGAACTATAAACTGAGCAAACGCCGCAATCTTCCGGAAGATCAGTGGATTACCGTTCCCAACACGCATGAACCGATTGTGGAGCAGGCCCTGTTCGATCAGGTGAGGGTTCTTTTGGAGGTACACAGCTACCGGAGAGAGTTCCGAGAAAGAAGCCATCTGTTGACCGGGCTGGCTTACTGCGCCGACTGCGGTTCCCCTATGACCTATGTGAGGGAGAGCCCAAACCGCATCTATATGGTCTGCCAGGGGTACCGAAAGGGAGGGCGGCTGAAGCTGTGTACCCCGCATCGGGTTCGGGAGGACCGGGTCATAGCGTGCATTCAGGGCCAGCTGGAGCGGCTGGCTCAGTGTGTGGATTGGGTATGGCTGAGCAAGGCGATTGGAGCGGAAAAGGAGGCGGAGCCGCGCCGCTGCCGGCAAATGCAGACAGCCCGGAAGCTGGAACAGCAAAAAGGGCTGATGGCCGGTTTGTACCGGGACCGGGCGTCGGGGATCCTGACCGAGGCGGAGTTTTTAGACCTGTTCCAGCGTGCTCGGAACAGGAGGGACGAACTGGAGGGACAGCTTTGTCAGATGGCGGTCACGGATGGACCGGAAGGGGGAGAGCCGGACGAAGAGCAGCTTAAGCGAATGCTGTCCGGTCAAGATCCGGACCGGGGGATGCTGACTGCGCTGATCCAGCAGGTACGAATCCACCAGGATAAGACCGTTGAGCTGGTGTTTCGCTTCTCCCCGCCCAAAGAAGCACATTGCGCAAACGACCAAACGGGATAAAAAAAGAACCTCGCCCGATATGTTCGGGCGGGGTTCTTTTCTGCTCGGAAATACATCCGGTTTTCTCTGACGAAAAATCGGACGGAGCATCAAAGCATGAGTTCCTAAGATTCCCGCATCAGCTGTCCGTTTTCCGGTACTGGTGGGGTGTGATGCCAAATTTATCTTTAAACACCTCAATAAAATAGCTGGTGCTGCAAAATCCGGTCTCATACGCGATCTGACTGACCGACAGGTCGGTGTGCTGGAGAAGATGGACACTCTGGGTCAGGCGATAAGATTGAAGGTAAGAAAAAATGGTTTCTCCGGTTACCTTTTTGAACAATCGGCAGCACTCGCTTGGGCTGAACAGGGCGGCTTTTGCAATCTGCTCCAGGGTAAGCCGCTCCCCATAGTGCCCGTGGAGGTAAGTAAGAACAGCCTGGACCGCCGCATTGCTTTGAAGCCGCTGGTGGCTCTTTCCCAGGGGCTCGGTTCCCCGGTGCTGCAGCAGAGTCAGCCACATGCGGCTCAGGAGAAGGCTGATTTCCAACTCATAACCAAAGTCCCTGTGCTCATACAAGGCGTGAATCTGGGGAATGGAGGTCAGCAATTCTCTCTGCCAGGGGATGTCGGGATGCAGGGGGATGTGCGCCATGGAGGGGTCCTTAAGAGAGGGAGCCACATACACGGTGTCAAACACGCTACCCTGGAATGAGGAGATAAGTCGGGGGCTGGCGTCCAGACAGAGATAAGCGCTGTCCGCCCCTGCCGCAGGCCGGGCCATATGGAGATACCCGCTGTTGACAAAAATTCCCTCTCCCTGCCGCAGAAGGTACTGCTGCTCATGGACAAAAAAACGGACCGCTCCGGCGGTGACATAGCAAAACTGCAGCTCCTCGTGCCAGTGCCAGTTGATAAAGCCAAGCACATTTTGGCTCAGCACCGATTGATAGACGGCCAGGGGAAACGCAAAAGACCCGTGCCGGGTGGTCTCCATCTGGTTCCGGTCAATTGGAATATTAACCACCTGCATGGAATGTCACCTCAATTCAGTTATATTATTATCCAATATTATGATATTCATTTTTAAAAAAAGCAATATAATGATATTTATTCCATAGGAAATTCTGATTTTACGGAGGCGTCAATATGAACCAAAGAGTTGAGTGGAGCGAGGCCTATGGCCGGGAGCTGATCGAGTTTATTCAGAAGGGAGTTCAGACCCGCAGCTATTCCGACGAGGAGGGCGACTATGCTAAGCTGATCGAAGCCAAAATGCGGGAATTGGGCTTTGATGACGTGTCCATTGATCCTGCGGGCAATGTGGTAGGCCGGGTAGGCAGCGGAGCCAAGATCATTCACTTCGATTCCCATATGGACACAGTCCAAGTCAACGACGGGGACGAGTGGGTCAGTCCTCCCTTCGGGGGTGAGATTTTAGACGGCATGCTGTATGGTCGGGGCTCGGTGGATATGAAATCCAGCCTGAGTGCCTCCGTGTTTGCCGCGGCCCTGGCCAAGCGGGCCGGCCTGTTGGAAGGGAAGACCGTATATGTCACCGGCTCGGTGTGTGAAGAATACTGCGACGGTGTCTGTCTGGAGCATTTTTATCGGGATTCTGGGATTCGCCCGGACTACTGCATCATCTGTGAACCCTCCAACAACTTGATTACCTTGGGCCACACGGGAAAGGTTCAGGCCCGGATCAAGACCCATGGGGTTTCCGCCCACGGCTCCGCGCCCGAAAGGGGAATCAACGCCGTATATGAGATGGCGGAGATCATTACCCGGGTGGAACAGCTGAACAAACGCCTGCGGGAGACTCCGGGGGGAGGAACCATCGTACTGTCCAATATTTCCAGCGTGTCGGCCTCCTTAAACGCGGTGCCCAGCGAGTGTGAAATTTATCTGGACCGCCGCCTGCGCATGGGCGAGACCATCGAGAAGGTAAACGGGGAACTGAACCAGCTGATTGCCGGGAAGCGAGCCACTTGGGAGCCCGGAACTCTGCGCCACACCAGCTGGACCGGGACGGAATTGGTGTATGAGCCAGCACATGATCCCTGGAAAATTGATCTGGACGCCCCGCTCACCGTCAAATGCAACGAGGCCTACGAGACGGTGTTCGGTCACCGACCGGAGCGCTATGATTTTTGGGACTTTGGCACCAATGCGGTGGTCCCTGTCTCCATGGGTATTCCCACCATCGGCTTTGGCGCCGGGGAGTATAAGCTGGCCCACATGCGGGATGAGTGCTGCTCGGTGGAGAAGATTCAGCAGGCCTGCCGGTTCTATACCCAGCTGATTGACCTGCTGTAATGACAGCGGGCAGGAAAAACAAAAAACAGGAGGGGGTAAGAGAGATGGAACTGCTCCCAGAGATCCGCGCCATGAACCAAGAGCTGCTGGACTGGTATCGCCAGCTGCACCGGATTCCGGAGTTGGAGCTGGAGCTGCCGCAAACCGTGGACTTCGTCAGCGGACAGCTGACCCGGCTTGGGGTGGAGCACTGGGTTCTTCCGGGATCCACCGGCATCATTGCCCTGGTGGGCAAGGGATCCGGCCCGGTCATCGGGATCCGGGCGGACATGGACGCGCTGGAGGTAAAGGAGGAGACAGGACTCCCCTTTGCCTCCACAAACAACCGGATGCACGCCTGCGGCCACGACTCCCACACCGCCATTCTGCTGACCGTGGCCCGGTTTTTGAAGGCCCACGAGGAAGAGCTGCCCGGGCGGGTGAAGCTTTTGTTCCAGACAGGGGAGGAAGTGCTGCGGGGAGCAAAACACATGATCGCCTGCGGCGCGCTGGAGGATCCGCCGGTATCCCGGATGCTGGCCCTCCATGCGGGCAGCTTTTGCGGTGATTTTCCCACGGGGCATCTTGTGCTGTCCGAGGAGATCACCTTCTATTCCAGCGACTCCATCCGCATTACGGTAACGGGGAAGGGAGGACATGCCGCCTCGCCCCATCTCAGCGTGGATCCCATCGTCACCGCGGCCCGGATTGTCGAGGGGCTGCAGCAGCTGGTGAGCCGGGAAGTGAAGCCCAGCATCCCGGCGGTGGTCAGCATTACCCACATCCATGCCGGAGCCGAGACGTACAATGTAATCCCAAACCAGGCGGTGCTGATGGGCGGAATCCGGACGGTGGGCCCGGAGATGCGTACCTATCTGATCCGTCGGGCGGAAGAGATTGCCCGGGGGATTGGAGCGGCGATGGGGGCCTCGGTGAAATTTGAAGTGGTGGACGGCTGTCCGGCGGTGATCAACGACCGGAACACCGCCCTGACGGTGTATCAGTCGTTGGAGAAGCTGTTTCCGGGCGAGGTACATTGGATGCGGGAGGCCAACGGATGCAGCGAGGACACCTCTTACTATTTTGAGCGAGTGCCGGGCTGCTTTTTGTTCCTGGCCAGTATAGGCCGGGACGGAGACGGGCAGTGCTACCCCCACCATCATTCCAAGTTCCGGCTGGATGAGAGCGTGCTGTGGCGGGGCGCTGCGGTTCTGGCACAGGTGGCTCTGGATCTGATGTCCGGAGGAGAAAAGCCCGGAACGGGAGAAATCAACGGGGAAAGTGGAGGAGGCAGCCATGAACAAAATTGATCTGACCCTTCGGCCCGAAGGGCTGGCCCATAACATTGCCAAAGCCAAAGAGCTGGGCATCGTCATTCCCACCATCGGACAGATGCGAAATCCGGAGACCATTCCGGAACACATTCGGCGGAAATTGGGCCAGGTGGGACTTTGGGACGTAAATCCCCTGAACCTGTTCCGTATTACCTGGAAAAATGAGGCCAAGGAATTTGGCGGAGGGTTCCAAGCGGTGCCCAACTATGTGGAATTGCCGCCTTCCCTGACCGGAGTGCCCTGCCGTATTGTGGCCATGGCCGGCAAGTGGTTTCCCACCGGCTGCCACAAGGTGGGAGCTTCCTTCGGCTGCCTGGCCCCTCGCCTGGTCACCGGCCAGTTTGACGTGGAGCGCCACAAGGCGGTTTGGCCTTCCACCGGGAATTACTGCCGTGGAGGCGCGTTCAATTCCAGACTTCTGGGTGCCCAAGGGGTGGCTGTTCTTCCCGCTGAGATGAGCAAGGAGCGGTTTACGTGGCTGGACTCCATCGGGGCCCAGGTCATCGCAACCCCTGGATGCGAGTCCAATGTAAAGGAAATCTTTGACAAGACCAATGAGCTGAAGACCGACCCTCGGTGTATGATCTTCAATCAATTTGAAGAGATGGGAAATCCTCTGTGGCACTACAACGTTACCGGATATGCTCTGGCCGACCTGTATGAGGCAATTAAGCGCCCGGGAGACCGGTTCGCGGGGGCCTGCTTTACCTCAGGCTCGGCGGGCACCCTGTCGGCCGGCGACTTCTTGAAGGAGCGCTATCCGCATTTGAAACTGGGCGTGGGGGAGGCGCTCCAGTGCCCCACCATCCTGAATAACGGCTTCGGCGGCCACCGGATCGAGGGAATTGGAGACAAGCATATCCCCTGGATCCACAATGTAAAAAACACCGACATGGTCATTGACATTGACGACGAGGACTCCCAGCGCCTGCTGCGGCTGTTCAATACCCCGGAGGGCCGGCAATATCTGAAGGAAGAACTTGGGCTGGAGGAGGAGCAGCTGGAGCGCCTGAGCTGGCTTGGCATCAGCGGAATTGCCAATGTGCTGTGCTGTATCAAGATGGCGCGCTATTTTGAACTGACGGAGCGGGACGTGGTGGCCACTGTCCTTACCGACTCGGCAGAACTGTACCGGTCCCGTGTTCAGGAGCTGGAAGAAATGGACGGGCCGTACAGCATCCATCAGGCGGCGCTGGACCACGGAATACATCTGCTGGGATTGAAGACTGACCACATGATGGAGCTGACTTACCAGGATCGAAAGCGGATCCACAACCTGAAATACTACACTTGGGTGGAACAGCAGGGCCGGAGTGCGGAGGAGCTCAACCAGCTGTGGTATGATGTTGAGGGCACCTGGGACGCTGTCCATGCCCAGGCCGAGGAACTGGATCAACTGATCGGTGCGTTTAACGAGGCTACCGGCCTGCTGAATCAGCGGTAACAAAGAGAAAACTATAATAAACGGTCCCCAATCGCAGGCGGTAACCTGGGATTGGGGGCCTTTCCATCTGTTATGCTGCCATCCAATCGACACACCATCCCCGCCGGGCTTGGAGGCCAGGTCGATGATAAGACAGTCAGGCTTTAGATCTTCCAATTCTGGTTTGGTAAGGACCAGGGCTGGAACGGTGTTGACGATCAGATCATAGCTACACAGCCAACCGGCTAGGTGACCGAGCTGTTCCGTACCAAAACCCATAGTCTGTGCCCAGGCCAGCTGGTCGTATTTTCGGGCGGCAACGCTGACCTTTGCCCCAAGAGCTCCGAAGCGCTGCGCGGTGATTCGGCCCACCCGGCCAAAGCCAATGATCAATACCCGGGCCCCATGTATGGTGATGGGCAGATGCTCCATGGCCAACTGAATGGCGCCTTCTGCCGTTGGGACAGCATTGGCCACCGCCAGCTCCTCACGGGTATAATAGTCGTAGAGTGTTAATCCCCGTTCCTGGGCCATCGCCTGGGTTTCTGAGTCGATGCGCCCGCCGCAGAGAAATTGCCGCGGGGACAGCCGGTCCAGAATGGGGGCCAGAGGATGTTCACACACGGACAGGGGCGCGTTGAGCAGACCTCCGCTTTCTGTAACGGTTAATGGCAGCACCACGCAGTCGGCTCGGCCTGCGTGGTTTAAATTCTGTTCCTGGATCAGGCCTGGAATGGGCTCCTGACCCGCATCCAGGGCGTAGGTGTGGACGGTGTGGCCGTCCTCGGCAAGCAGTTGGGCCAGTTTGGCCTGACGCATGTCGCCGCCCACCACCCAGAAGTTCAATTCGTGTTTCATGGCGAACCCTCCCACATCGTGCTGCCCCAGACTATGCGGGGCCGGGGCGGTTGGTTCCGGAGATAAAAACGAGATAAAAAAGCGTTTTGACTGTGTCGTTTCTATCATCTTCGCAGAAAAGCCGTCGTAAGATTGATTCATCAAATGCCACATTTGATGAATCAAATTTGGTGAAGGGGGTTTCAACATGAAGCAAAAACGATCCTGTCAATTCTTGTCTCTGCTTTTGGTTCTTGCTGTGCTACTTGGCCTGACGGTCACAACTGGTGCAGCGGCCGACACCGACCTCACCCGTGGTGAGATGGCTGCTATGCTGGTGGAGGCCGCCGGGCTTACGAATCAGAGAGAAGCGTATGCCGCGAAAGCCAGCGCATTTCAAGATGTTGCCGAAGGCAGCGAGTATGAAGGCTGGATTAACCTGGCCTACGAAAAAGGGCTGGCCAGCGGAAGCGGGAATGGCTGCTTCTACCCGGATGACAAGATATCACAGGTGGAGGCCGCTGCCATGATCCTGCGCTATGTTGGAGTGCCGGACGTGGTGCTTGACACCTGGCCCAAGGACTACAACACGGCTGCTGTCAGCACTGGCCTGACGAATGGATTTTCCTTCGATTCCAATGAAAACGCCACAGAGGACATGGTCCGGCAGATGCTGCACAATGCCGCGGCCATAGTGGGCAAGCCCTTTGTCGGGATCTCCTGGAAAAGTGACGACCAGGACTATACCAGATTTCACAAGATAGTAGCCCTCGCCGGCGGAGTAGCCGTGGAGCTTCCGCAAATTACCGGGCGGGTTGATGCGGATGCCGTGGTGAGCGGGGTGGATGGTATTCTTGTGACCGGCGGTGAGGACGTCAACCCAGATCGGTACGCAGAGGAGCACAGCCCGCTGCTGGAGGACAACAACACCCACCGAGATGTTCGGGATACCTCGGACTACAACCTGATTCAGGCGGCACTGGCCGAGGATCTGCCCATGCTCTGCATTTGCCGAGGGATGCAAATGCTGAATGTGGTTTGTGGCGGCGGCTTAATTCAGGATCTGCCCACTTATTTGGGGAAAGACAACGCTACTTATGTGACCCACCGCTACAAAGCCAGCGGGGACTATGCCCGTCACAGCATTACGGTGGAAGAAAACTCCAAATGGCTGGAAGATGTGATCGGCGGAAACGAGCTGGACAATGTGGCCTCCTGGCACCATCAGGCCGCAAACCCGGAACGAGTGGGGGAAGGGTTGACCGTAGTGGCCTACGGACCTGAGAATATCATCGAAGCGGTGGAGTATCAGGCCAATACCTTTGCCCTTGGCATTCAGTTCCATCCCGAGCGGGACGTTTTGGAAGAAAACCCTGTCTGCGATGTGGGAACCTGTCTGCATTTCTTTGAGACGCTGGTGGATTTTGCCTCTGACAAGCCAGTGATCGGCATCTCCTGGGGCGGAGATCCACAGGACAGCATCGACTTTCACCGCATCATTGGCAAGGCCGGCGGGGTGACCGTCAGAATGCCTCAGATCACGACGGATGAAGATGCAATCGCTGCACTGGCTCAAGTGGATGGCGTCATTATGACGGGCGGCGAGGACATCAACCCCGATCTGTATGGAGAGGAGCACAGCCCCTTATTGGAGGATAACACCGACTACCGTGATATCCGGGATACCTCCGACTACCATCTGATTAAAGCCGCATTGGAAGAGGACGTGCCCATGCTGGCCATGTGCCGGGGGATGCAGATGCTGAATGTGGTGTGTGGAGGAGGACTGATTCAGGACCTGCCCACCTATCTGGGGAAGGACAGCACCTATCGGGTACACCGCAACGCCCCCGACTGGGCCAGACATGACATCACGGTGACGAAGGATTCTACCTGGCTGCACGACATTGTGGGTGGATACACACTGAACGACGTGGCTTCCTGGCACCATCAAGCCATCAACCCCCAGCGGATTGGCGAAGGACTGACTGTGGCCGCCTATGGCCCAAATGATGTGATTGAATCAGTAGAATATCAGAGCAATGAATTTTCATTGGGGGTTCAATTCCATCCGGAAGCGGACGCGATGGAAAGCGGGACGTTTCTAACCTTCTTTGATACTCTGGTGCAGTACGCCGCAGCTTGAGATACATGCTGCTCCCGGTGCCGACCGGGGCATGTGGACGGGATGATTCAAAAACTGTTTGAATGACCGGCTACGTCTAAAAAACAATCCCCTGGCTCCAGAAATGGAACCAGGGGATTGAAACCGATGAAAGGGGAAATTACTTTGCGGCTTTGGCAGCCTTGACTGCTTCAATCAGCATGGGGGTAACCTTAAACAGGTCGCCGCAAATGCCATAATCGGCAATCTCGAAGATGGGGGCGGTGTCGTTCTTGTTCACGGCAATGATGCACTCGGAATCCTGCATACCGGCCTTGTGCTGGATCGCGCCGGAGATGCCCAGAGCGACGTAGATCTTGGGGTGAACAGTCTTGCCGGTCTGCCCCACCTGGTGGTCGGAAGACAGCCAGCCG
This sequence comes from Lawsonibacter sp., assembly GCA_050251755.1. Classification (GTDB taxonomy): domain Bacteria; phylum Bacillota; class Clostridia; order Oscillospirales; family Oscillospiraceae; genus Lawsonibacter. The sequence goes on from JBFWME010000002.1 coordinate 28,746, forward strand.
GAGTCGATGGTGGCACGGGAGCCGCCCACGACGCCGCCCAGGACCTCGGCCAGCTGCTCGGCCAGCTTAATGCCACCGGCAACATCCTTGGAAATACCGCGGCCGACAGAGACGACCACGTCGGCGCCGATCAGATCGACCAGCTTCTTGGCGGCCTTGACCACCTCAACCACTTCGGTATCCATATCGGACTCGGTGAGGGAGACGGTAGGCTTAATGATCTGGCAGGCGTCGGCCTTGGCCTGATCGAACGCGTTCTTCTTCATGACGCCGGGACGAACCGTGGCCATGGCAGGACGGAAGCGGGGGCAAATAATGGTCGCCATCAGGTGGCCGCCGAACGCGGGACGGGTCATCTTCAGGTTGCGGTCGTCCTCGTTGATGCCGTCGATGACATTGGGGGCCAGGGTAGAGGCGGAGCGCAGGAAATCCTTGTATTTGGGTACATCCACGTCCAGGTGGGTGCAGTCGGCGCACAGACCGGTGTGCAGACGGGCGGCACACCGGGGGCCCAGATCGCGGCCGATGTTGGTGGCGCCGATCAGAAGAACCTCGGGCTTGTACTCATGGACCACGTCGCAGATGACCTTGGTATAACCGTCGGTGGTGTAATTGGCCAGCATAGGATGATCACAGACATAGACGCCGTCGGCGCCGTAGCCGCCCAGTTCCTTGGCCAGGCCCTCGATGTTGTGGCCAAGCAGAAGACCGTACAATTTGGCACCCAGCTCGTCGGCCAGCTTGCGGCCTTCGGAGATCAGCTCATAGGAGGTGGGCATCATGTTGCCCTGGCGCTGCTCGCAGAATACCCATACGCCGCCATTGAATTCTTCAATTGCAGCACTGTTATAACTAGACATATTCTTCAATTCTCCCTTCTATCAGATCAAGTGCTTGGCGGCCAGAATGCCGGCCAGCTTGTCACAGGTGGCCTTGTCAGCGCCCTCCAGCATCATGCCCACGCCTTTCTGGGGAGGAGTAAAGGACTTGAAGATGTTGGTGGGAGAACCTTTCAGACCAATGGTGCTTGCATCGATAAGGGGATCGTCTTTCAATGTGTTGTAGTCAAAAACTTCATAGGGTTTGGAATAGCATTCAAATATACCGCCAACGCTCATATAGCGGGGGGCGTTCAGCTCCTTGATGCAGGTAACCAGGCAAGGGGTCTTGACCTTGATGGTCATGTAGCCGTCCTCCAGCATCCGCTTGATGGTGAGGGTGTCACCCTCTTTCTTGATATCAGCCGCATAGGAGACCTGGGGCAGGCCCAGCTTCTCGGCAATCTGGGGACCGACCTGAGCGGTGTCACCGTCGATGGCCTGACGGCCGCACATGACGATGTCGTCGTCCTCAACCCCGAGTTTGTTGATGGCAGCGGCCAGGATCTGAGAAGTGGCATAGGTGTCGGAACCGCCAAACTCGCGGGCGGAGACCAGCACGGCGCGATCCACACCACGGGCCTGAATTTCACGCAGCATTCCCTCTGCGGGAGGAGGACCCATGGATACAACAATCACTTCGGCGCCGGTCTGCTCTTTCAGAGCCAGAGCAGCCTCGACGGCATTGAGGTCGTCGGGATTGGTGATAGCGGCCATGGAGGCACGATTCAACGTACCATCGGGATTGACAGCGACCTTACCGGAGGTGTCGGGAACCTGCTTGACACAAACAATAATTTTCATTTCAATCTGCCTCCTAACTTATTTCACGCCCAGGTGGCTGGAAATGACCATACGCTGGACTTCAGAAGTACCCTCGTAGATCTCGGTGATCTTGGCGTCGCGCATCATGCGCTCCACAGGATACTCACGGGTGTAACCGTAGCCGCCGAACAGCTGAACGGCACGGCGGGTCACGTCGGAGGCAGCCTCAGCGGCAAACAGCTTGGCCATTGCGGAGTCCATGGAGTAGGGCTCGTGGTTTTGCTTCTTGCAGGCGGCGGCATAGACCAGATACTGGGCGGCCTGCATTCTGGTGTGCATATCAGCCAGCTGGAACTGAGTGTTCTGGAACTGAGACAGACGCTTCTTAAACTGGACGCGCTCCTGGGTGTACTTGACGGCCTCGTCAACGGCGCCCTCGCCCAGGCCCAGAGCCTGCGCGGCAATGCCGATACGACCGCCGTCCAGCGTCATCATAGCGATCTTGAAGCCCTGGCCTTCCTTGCCCAGCAAATTCGCCTTGGGCACGACACAGTCTTCAAAAATCAGATCGCAGGTGGAACTGCCGCGGATACCCATCTTCTTCTCGTGTTTGCCCACGGAGAAGCCGGGGAAGCTCTTTTCCACGATGAACGCGGAAATGCCGTGGTTTCCAAGCGTCTTGTCGGTCATGGCAAAAACCACCATAGTTTCGGCCACAGTACCGTTGGTGATAAAGCACTTGGAACCGTTCAGGATGTAATTCTCGCCGGACTCGTCCAGCACAGCCATGGTCTGCTGGCCGGAGGCGTCGGTACCGGCGTTGGGCTCGGTCAGACCGAAAGCGCCGATCTTTTTGCCGGACAGTAAGTCGGGCAGATACTTCATTTTTTGCTCCTCGGTGCCGTGCTCAAAAATGGGGGCGCAGCACAAAGAGGTATGGGCGGACACGATGACGGCAGTGGTGCCGCAAACCTTGGCCAACTCCTCCACGCACATGGCGTAAGACAGCACATCGCCGCCGGCGCCGCCGTACTGCTTGGGGAAGTAGATGCCCATCATGCCAAGCTTGCCCATTTTTTCCACGGTTTCCATGGGAAAGCGCTCTTCCTCGTCCAGCTCCTCAGCCAGGGGCTTGACCTCGGTTTCCGCGAACTCGCGGTACATTTTGCGGACCATCTCTTGCTCTCTAGTCAGATGAAAATCCATTTTTCAGTCCTCCTAAATTTTTTACTCTGAGAATCATCGAAACACTCGTGCCTTTTGTAGTGGCCCGCCTGACCAGGACGGGGAGACGCGGGGCATCGGAGCAAACGATACAAGGGGGAGGCCATGCTTGATTGAATGTTTGTTAGAAATTTAACAAAGAAAGCCCGAAAAAAGCGCAACACGGGAGCGCTCCCGTCGTTGCGGGCCCTATCAAACACAGCGAGGTACGGAATTTTTTACGTTAAAAGTATAACATTATTCCAAACGTAATGCAAGAGGTGCATCACTGGAAAAATACACATTTTTTGACGTTATTTTGACGCGTAGCATGCAAAAGTTATCGTAAAATATGCGAATATTGATATTTTGAAAAACAGGTGATTGTGCGTTGAAAACGCCCCGGCATCCAGAGATGCCGGGGCGTTCGAATCGTAGAAGAAAATGGTCGTTTATTTGGCGTAGTCGTAAAAGCCTTTTCCGGATTTCCGGCCCAACAAGCCGCCGCGCACCATCTTCTTCAGCAGAAGGGCGGGGCGATACTTGGGGTCGCCGGTTTCGGAGTAAAGAGTATCCATGATGGCCAGACACACATCCAAGCCGACAAAGTCACCCAGAGCCAGGGGCCCCATGGGGTGGTTGGCGCCCAGCTGCATGGCTTTATCGATGTCCTCTACGGAGGCGACACCGGTTTCGACCAGACCGACGGCCTCGTTGATCATGGGGATCAGGATCTTGTTCACCACGAAACCGGGGGCTTCGGCCACCTCGATGGGATCTTTGCCGATTTCCTTGGACAGATTATAAATAAAGTCAAATGTCTCCTGGGCGGTGTTGGCGCCGCGGATAATTTCAATCAGTTTCATGCTGGGCACCGGATTGAAAAAGTGCATGCCGATGACGGGATGCTTCAGGCCAAGCCCCATCTCCGTGATGGAGAGAGAGGACGTATTGGAGGCAAAAATAGTTTCGGGTTTGCAAATGGCGTCCAACTCGTGGAGCAGTTCCCGCTTGGTGGCCATCTCTTCCTTAACGCACTCAATCACCAAATCGGCGTCAGCGGCAGCGGACTTCTCTTCCACAAGTACGTTGGCCATCAGGGCGTCTTTGGCCTCTTGGGTCATCTTGCCCTTTTCCACCCGTTTTTGGAGAGACTTGGACAGGTTGTCCTTGTGACGCTGGGCGGAAGGGATGCTGCTGGCATACATCAAGGCGATGTGGCCCTTGGCTGCAAAAACCTGAGCGATACCGCTGCCCATGGTGCCGGCGCCGAAGATTGCAACTTTCATACTGTGTTCCTCCTAAATAAAGTAAATGGGTGCCAGTCCGTCTGGCGGGGATTGGCCGGGAAAACCGGCCCCGCTCTCTTGGTTCAAGTATACCTGTTTTTACGTATCAGCGCAAGAGGAAAGACGGGCAATATTTTAAACAAGATTTCCATACTAAAATTGTAAAAAGCAATAAAAGTTGTGATTTTTCACATTTGTAATATGCATATCTTATCAAAATGTTGATATTTATTGTATTTGGTGGAACTCATGGGAACAAATGCGGCCGGGGTACAACCGGGGCGAAATACAAAAAAACAGCACCAGTACCGCGGCAGGTTTCAGAAAATTTGGACACAAAAACAGCTCCAGACGGAAAAAGCCGGCCGCCTGAACGGCGGCCGGCTTTAGTAAAATCGGTCTGTTTACAGCAAAATCTGCCCATTGATTTCCAGATGGAACCGAAGCTGAAAAAACTCGGCGGCCTTGCGGCACAGCACCATTCGCTGCAGGAAAATCTCAAAATAGTCCATGACGGCGCACACTTGGGTGTTAATGGAAAGGGACAGCGTTACCGTCTTGGTGGGAACGTCCAGCAGCACTTCAGAGCGCTCTACGGCATAGTTGACCCGGTCGTGGATATCGAAGCTGGTGATGTCGGTGTTGCGCACCCGGCTGCGGCGCACGTCGGTCTTATCCGCCAGGATCAGAGCTGCGGCAATGGCATTGACCGGAAACGCGGTGGCGTCGTCATGGTGACCGATGGCGGTGATGACGGCGGCCACGTCTGCAGGTTCCATCCCCATCTTATCCAGAATGCGGAATGCCATGGTGGCGCCGCTGATGTTATGACCGTGGCGGTTTATCACGTTGCCCATATCGTGCATGAAGGAGGCAATTTTAGCCAGTTCAATCTCTCGCTGGGAGTAGCCAAGGCCGGTCAGAATACGGGCGGCCACCTCAGCGCATTTGCCCACATGAGCGAAGGAGTGCTCGGTAAAACCCAAGGCGGTGAGAGAGGCGTCGGCCTGGGTAATATAGGTGCGGATTTCGGGAGAATTTTTAATGTCTTGAAACGTGACGTTCATAGGCCCCTCCATATGTGCAGACTTGGGTTTCTAGGCATAGTATGCACAAAAAATAATGGTCTGTTCGGAATGCCCGCTTCAAACATTTGGGCATCAGACCCTGTACGGCACTTATCATACCAGAGAAAGCAAGCTTCGTCAAAACTATCTTGCTGGGTGTGTGCTCCCTATGACGCATGGAGCAACCCGGTTTGACTCGGAAAAGGGCTTGCCGGCTAGTTCTCTTCTGGAATCGGTTCGGATGTATTGGGGTCCGCCTGATTGGATTCCGTGGATGAGAGCTGCTTCCAGGTGTTGTTGACCGTATCCATACAGTTGAAATAGAGACTGGTCAGCAAGTTAGTTGGGATATGCAGCGCCTCAGCAAGCCCATTGATCCGATTCCAGTCTGCCCGCTCATAACTCAAGACCAGGTCATACAGAGCACCGCACGGTCCCTCATGCTTAAGCAGTGCCTGTTTGATTTCATTTGATACCGGTACCTCCGCCAGGATATCCTTCAATGGTGCATCAATCAGAAAATTCAAGGTGGAAAACATCCCCATCAAATAGGCATCGCCCTTGGAGATCGGCATATGTTTGGCGTAATTCATCAATTCGCTACAAAACGTTGCCCGCATAAACGACATCTTCAAGAACTCTTCAGACGCGTTGTCAATCTCATTTTCTGCATTGCTGGCGCTGAGAAGGTAAATCCACTGCTTGAGCTGGCCGATCCCCAGCGTCATAATCGCCTGGCGAATGGTGGTGGCTCGTTGGCGGAGCGCGAAAAAAACAGAATTCGCCATGCGGAGCAATCCAAAGGACAGGGTTGCATCCATGGAAATGATCCGTTCAATCTCTTCGACATCCGGCTCGTCCCGTGTCACGGCGATCATGAGACGGAAAAAGTTGCTCTGCAGGTAACCGCTGGTATGGGCCTTCGTGGCCATTTTTTCCGCCACATAGGGCCCTTCCAGGGCATCGACCCCCATGTTCGACGCCTTCTCATACAGCTGTTCGCTGCGGATCTCAGTTGCAATGCACCGTTTGCCCATGCTGTGTGCGATTTCAATAATATTGTGAATCGTGGCTTCATTTTGCGTGGCATTAAAGTTCAACTTTATGTAGTCGAGCTCACCAATTAAAGACAGATATCTGGGTGCAAACAGAAATTCATTGACTGCAATTTGATAGCCTTCCTTTTTATACTGTTGAACCAAATGCATTGCAATGGGGTGAATGATCACACTGTCATCAATTTGAATGACCAGCTCGGATTTCTCGAACAGGTGTGGCGTTCGTTTCATCAAAAGTGTGGTGGTGAAGGTCATAAAATTGAGGGATCCCTTGAGAGATTTCTCCGTGTTTTGAGTCAGAAAGTTGTAAATGGTATCCGCTGCTGCAAAATCGTTTACTTTGGATGCGGAGTCATCGTTGCCATAGGCCTGATTTTCTCCGTGATAGAGGATCTCATACCCAATGACTTTGCCATCGGAATTTTTAATCGGCTGCCGGACAATATATTTATTTCCCATATCGCATCTCCTTATTTCACGGATTCTGATTTCTGGGGCAGCCCAGGAACAAGTTCTGTTTCTGCGTTAAAGCACCAATTCAGGCTTGCCATAGGATCGGATATGCCCCTGACCGGTCGCGGGGTGAAACGACAACGTGCGTGCCACTCTGCCGCCGGTATCTTCTGCAAGCAGTCGGATGCCTTCTCGCTTTAAGATAAGATGGACGCTTTCGATATTTCTCTGCCCGATATTCCCCAGACCGCCGCCGCCGGAGATTTCAAACATTTTGGCGCCCCCGGCAATTTTGGCGGTAATACGAGGGCGGCGGCCGCCCTTTTCTTCCATTTGTCGCAACGTCTCGCGGATGCCGGTGTCTGCGTACTTCATGGGATTCTTCCGCCCGGCTTCCATATTTAATGGCAGCAAAATATGGACCAGAGCCGCCAACTGGATTGCCGGGTCATAAAGACAGATTCCGATGCAGGAGCCAAGTGCGTAGGTAATCAGTTCCCCGCCGCGCTGTGCCATTTTCATATCCGCAATCCCGACCACCAATTTCTGTGGGCCGTTATCCATTGGATGCCCCCAACTTTTGCAGAAGGAAGTTCAGAGAGCGAATATCCGGAGACAGCAAGAGCCGGCATGGGACCTGCTGGCCGTCGCACACAAAATTTCCGCCTATTGTCATAAGATAGTCCGTTTGCCCGCCGTATTCCGCCATCGGCACGGCAAGAATTGCTCCCTGCATATCAACGGTGAGGGAGGGAACCGTTAGCTCCAACCGGAGTCCGGCCAGGCCCGAAAGAGCATTGATAAACGTGGAAATCATAATATTCCCGATTTCAATGAGGGCGGACCGCTCCAGATCGCCCAATTCGGAATAGTCTGCAATTTGTTTGTCGAACATGCTGCCAAGCAGCAGATTTACAAACTCCAGCGGCTGAACGGAGAGCATAATCCCGCTGATTTCTCCGCCGATCCGACACAGCACTCCGGCGGTGATTGCTTCGGGGCCGCCAATCCATTCAATCGCCTCGTTGTATCCCATAATGCGGACTTCAGGGAGGGTAATTTGTACCTCTTGCCCCAACATCTGCGACAATGCAGTTGCCGCGTTTCCTGTTCCAATGCTGCCGATTTCGCGTAGCGTATCAAGTTCGAAGGAACTTAGCTCATTATAATTTTTTAGTTCCATAGATGGCCTTTCTGTTCGATTATACTTCCGTATGATCCTGCACTCAGCGCAGGTTGTTGACGGTGGTGGTCAGTTCGTCTGAGGTTTGTACCATTTTCAAAACATAACTGAAGGACCGCTGTGCTTCAATCACCTTGGACAATTCCGTGGCCAAGTCAACATTGGAGACTTCCAGAGATCCGGAAATGAGTTGCCCGGTTCCAATCCGAACCTGCCCGTTTTTCTCCGCAGGGATAAAACGATTGTCCCCCGCGTGCTGCATTCCGTCGGTATTGACAAAATCAAAAATGCCGACGGGCTGCTGCGCCTCCGGGTCCTTCACGTCAATGGGGCGGCCTTCCTTGCTGAGGACAAAGCGGCCTTCGCCATCGGACAGATACCATTTGGTGTCCAAGCTGCCGTCCGGAAGCGGTTCCTGAAATTCGGACAGCGTAAACGAGCCGTCCCGCGTAAACGAGTATTCACCGGTTTTTGGGTCAAGCAAGGCGAAGAAACCGTCTCCCGAAATGGCGTAATCCTGCGCATAGCCGGTGGCGGAGAGGGCTGCGCCGCTGAAGTCTGTTGTGGCGGCCGACAGGAAGGCCCCGCTTCCCCGGGGGAGGGGAGTGTCGCCGATTCCATTGACGGACCCGTACAGTAATGAGGAAAAAGAGGGGCGCTCTGTCCGGAATCCGTAGGTATTGACATTGGCGATGTTATTGCCGTGGACATCCAAGCGGCGCTGCTGCTGCTGTGCGCCGACGGCGGCGGTATAAAAGGATAGATCCATGGTTTATCGCTCCTTTCCTAAGTTAAAGGCGACCGACTTCCGTTGTAACTTTGGAGAGAACCTGGTCGTATAGTTTGGTCATCTCCGCTGCGCTCTGATACGCCCGCTGGCTTGCGATCATTGCCGCCATCTGCTGGATCAGGTCGACGTTGGAGCGTTCGACCATTCCGTGATGGACCGTTGCCGTGGCGATTTGCGGCTGGGTTTGGGATTGAAACAGACCTTGGGCGCTTTTCTCCAACACGGCGGTGTCGTCAAATGCGTATACTCCGATTTGCCCCAAAAATCCGCCGTCGTCGGTGAACAGATTACCGGAATCGTCCGCTTGAATCTTGTCCGTGACCAGCAGGATGGGATCCCCCGTGTTATCAAGTACACGGCCCTGGCCGGGAAGGGAGAGATACCCCTCCTCGTCGATGGAAAAACTGCCTGTGCGGGTATAGAAGCGGCCGTTGTCCGTTTGGATGGCAAAAAAACCGTCGCCTTCCAGGGCAAAGTCCAGAGGCAATCCGGTCTCCTCCAAAGAGCCCTGCATAAAGTCCGTGCTGATTTCACTTGGGGCGGTAATATAGCTCATCGTACCCAAGTCTGCGGACTGCCCATTGCCGACCCGCCGCCAGAGTACCTCGTCAAACGTGCTGGACGAAAAAGCATCCGCCTTAAATCCGGTGGTCCCCGTGTTGGTCATATTATTGGAGATGACATCTAGTTTCCTGCCTTGTGTCAGCATACCGGACGTCAGGTTGTAAAACCCTTTCACCATGTTTGTTCTCCCCCTTAGAAGCTTCGTTCATATACTGTGTAATGACTGCGCGCAACTTCCGAATGGCTTTTACATGTACTTGGGAAACACGGGAAATGCTGATCCCCATTACCGCGGCAATCTCTTTGAGCTTCAGGTCATGTTCGTAGTGCAGCGAAAGGACCGTCTGCTCGTTTTGTTTTAAAGAGGAGATTGCCTGGGACAACACGGATAACATCTCGTTGTTCTCCACAATCTCCTCCGGTGCGAAGAAGAATCCGGAGTGATTTTCTGCCAGTTCCGGCGTTTCGTAAAAATTTTCTAAATGTGCATCCAGAGAAACGATGTAGGAGTGGTCCACAGCCTCCCGAAACTCCTTGTCCGTAAGGCCGAGCTGCGCGGTCACTTCGCGGTCCGTTGGAAACCGCCCCAGCTGAGCCAGCAGTTCAGACGTGGCCCGGTCGATTGCCTGGGAACGCTTGCGGATCGTCCGCGGGACCCAATCATGCTCCCGGGCAAGGTCGAAAATCATGCCGCGTATGCGCTTTGAGACATAGACACTGAAGAGGCCGCCTTTCGCCGGATCGTATTTTTCAACGGCGTCCAACAAAGCAAGAATTCCCTCGTGCACGATGTCGTCCAGCTGGGCAAAGCCGGCATAAACGTCACGGTTGCGCAGTGCTATGTGTTTAATGAGAGTAGAGCTTCGCAGGGCGACTTCCCATTTATATTCCTCACAGCCGGTTTCCCTATATTTTTGAAGCAGTTGTTCGGTCGACATATCATTGTAAGCATCGGGATGAGTGGCTGTTGTCATGTTCCCACCGCCCTCTTTCCTATTTTTTCCACCGCAGGCTGGACCGTAATATTTCCAATGGACTGAATCTGGACCGTTCCGACGATCTCATTGAAGGCCAGCACATATAAATTCGGGAAGTATTGACCAAGAAGGCGGCTTAAATAGATTCGAATGACTTGGCTGGTCAGAAGAATGGGAGATTTGCCCAGCTCAGAAAACTTTTTGATATAATCAGACATTTGCGTAATGATAGGCTGGATCAGTTCCGGGCCCATGGCAAGGTAGATTCCGTGGTCATTTTTTGTGAGGGAGGCGACCACCTTGCGCTCGACCTCGCTGTCCAGTGTAATGGCCTGAAGCTGGCCATTTTCGCAAAAGCGTCTGGTGATCGTACGGCTCAGCGCGCTGCGGACACTTTCGGTCAAAAGATCGGGGTCCCGTGTGGTACTCATCGCATCCACCATGGTTTCCAAAATGGTTTCCAAGTCGCGGATTGGGACGCCCTCCATCAGCAGATTTCGCAGAATCTTCTCCAGCATGGCGTAGGAAACAATGGCGGGGCAGGCCTCTTCCACCAGTTCGGGAGCGGTTTTTTTCAAGTTATCAATCAGCTGAATGGTTTCCACCCGGGTCAGCAGCTCATACGCATGCTTTTTGATAATTTCCGACAAATGGGCCACCATGACGGATAAAGGGTCGATCACCGTATAGCCATAAATCTCCGCCATTTCTTTGTTTTCCGGCAGAATCCACCGGGAGGGGATGCCATAGGCCGGCTCAATGGTCTCAATGCCGTCGATCTCTCCCAGTGGATTGGACGGCTGCAGAGCCAGGAAATAGTTGACTAGGAGTTCCCCTTTTGCAATTTCCTCGCCCTTGATCCGGATGATGTACTGATTTGTGCCCAGCGCAGAGCCATCATGCAGATGGACCGTCGGAACAACAAACCCCATCTCCTGCGCGAATTGACGGCGGAAAATGACGATGCGGTTGATCAATTTTCCACCGCTGGTTTCGTCCACCAGGGGAATCAGGCTGTAACCCACTTCCATTTCAATTGGATTGATGGTAAGCAGAGAATAGACGTTGCTGATGTCTTTGTAGTAGTCAGACTCGGACGGCGCGTCGGCCGGGGTTGGTTCGGGAGACGCCTCCGGCGGCTCCGTCTCCTGGTTTTTCATCCGGCGGCTGATTGTCCAGCCCAGCGACAGAAGAATCGCCGCCACGATGAGCAGCGCCATATGTGGCGTGTTGGGCATGAGCGCCAGAAAAATCAGCGCCGCGCCGGCGGCCATGATGGACTTGGGCTGGGAAGCAAATTGGGTCAGCACGTCGGAATTCAAGCTTCCGTCCGAGACCGACCGGGTGACAATCATGCCCGTGGCGGTGGAGAGCATCAGGGCCGGAAGCTGGGACACCAACCCGTCACCAATGGTCGCGGTGGAATAAATCTGCAGCACAGAGGAAATGTCATTGCCGCCCTGGACCATGCCGATCACGATGCCGCCGATCAGATTGATCAGGGTGATGATCAGAGACATCACGGCGTCGCCCTTCACGATTTTGGTCGCGCCGTCCATGGCTCCGTAAAAGTCGGCCTCTTTCTGAATCTTATAGCGGCGCTCCCGCGCCTGCTGTTCGTCAATGATGCCGGTGTTTAAATCGGCATCAATTGCCATCTGTTTGCCCGGCATGGCGTCCAGGGTGAACCGGGCCGCCACCTCGGCGACACGCTCGGCGCCTTTGGTAATCACGATGAACTGAACGAGCACGATGATAAAAAAGATAATAAAGCCAATGACGATATTCCCGCTTGTAATCAGCTGCCCAAACGCGGCGATGACCTTGCCGGCATAGCCTCCGTTGGAGAGAATCAGCCGGGTAGAGGAGACGTTCATGCCAAGGCGAAACAGCGTTGTAATGAGCAGAAGCGACGGAAAGATCGAAAATTCCAGCGCTTCAGAAATGTTCATGGTAATCAGCAGGACCATGATGGATAAGGCGATGTTAAGCACCAGCAAGATATCCAGCAGAAAGGGGGGCAGAGGCAGAATCAGGAATAGGACGATGATAACGACAAACAGAGAGACCGCCGCATTGCTTAACAGTCGCTTCATTCAATCGCTCCTTTCCTTCTTACTGCGGCATGTTTGCCGGAGGATGCTGGTCCAGTTGATAAAGATAAACCATCACTTCTGCCACGGCGGCATAAAGCTCCGGCGGTATTTCGTGATTGAGTTCCGCCTGGGCGTAAAGCGCCCGGGCCAAGGGGACATTTTCCATCACCGCAACCGAATGTTCCTGCGCGGTTTTGACAATGCGAAGCGCCACTTCGTCCCGGCCTTTTGCCAGGACAATGGGAGCGTTGTCCTCATTGGGTTTATAGCGCAGGGCCACGGCAAAATGGGTGGGGTTTCGGATGACCACATCTGCCTTGGGAACCTGCTGCATCATGCGGGACTGCGCCATTTTCCGCTGCAGCTCTTTGATCTTCCCTTTGATCTGCGGGTTTCCTTCGGTCTGCTTGTATTCTTCCTTTACCTCTTGCTTTGACATCTTTAGTTGGCGCTCGTACTCCCACCACTGGTAGAGAAAATCCAGGGTGGCCAGGACTAAAAAAGCAAGGCCGACTTTTATCATCATAAAAAAGATGGCTTGAACCAGATGTCGGCACGCCGCGGCTAAATCTGTGTAGAGGTAATTGGCGCAGGCTCCAACCAAATCCTGCAGACAGGAATAAATCAGAGACAACAAAACCGAAATTTTTAAGATCCCTTTGATCGCTTCGACCACACTGCGCAGGGAAAACAGGCGCTTCATCCCCTGCAGCGGGCTGATTCGATCTAATTTTGGTTTTAAAACCTCAGGAGCCACCAGCAGTTTTGTCTGGGCGAAGGTGGCGCCTGCGGAGACGACGACGGTAATCAGAAGTAAGGGTCCCGCCGTCTTCCCAAACGACGCCATAGATTGCAGAAAAAGCGTATGGAGCGCTTGCGACATATCTTCGTCGGAAGTGTTTCCCGCACAGGAAAAGCAAAACGAAAAGAGCGCTTGAATCGAGGAAATGATGGAGGGGAAGAGGATTCTGAGCATGAACACGCTGCCAAACAGCGTGGCAACCGCCACCATGTCCTTGCTGAGGAGCACGTTGCCCTTTTTCCGTTCGTCACGCCGCTTTTTCGGTGTGGCTTTTTCTGTTTTGGAATCGGCGGCCAAGCGTGTTCCCCCCTTCGATCTGCAAATGGGCGAAGTTGGCTTAACCCATTAAGGACAGCGCCTGCTGTATCTCCGAAAGCATCGTGGATTCAACTCCCAGCAAAAACTCGGTGAACGGGGAAATCAGCAGAAGCAGCATTCCCAGGCCAATCAGGAACTTCAGTTCAATGTTAATAGCAAACACGTTGATTTGAGGGATGACCTTCATTAAAATACCCATTCCGATTTGACCCAGCAGCTGGGCGGCAAGGATAGGCAGGCACAGCTTCACGCCAAGAATGGTGCACTCAAGAAACAGCTCGATGACGCAGTTGGCGGCCGCGTCCCCCAGCGAGGCGCTGCCGAAGGGAATCAAGGTTCCGGATGTCAGCATCAGGCGAAGCAACGTGAGATGGCCGTTTTCCGCAAAGAAGATCAAGATCATCAAAATGCGCAGCAAATTCGCCGTTACAGTTACAGAGGCTTGGGAGCCGGCATCGTAGGTTTTGGCCATGCTCATTCCCATCTGCGTATCCGCGACCTCGCCAGCCAGCTCCGCCACATAGAAAAACAGGTTCATGATTGTCGCCACTAAAAACCCGGCCCCAAGCTCCAGAAAAAGCTTTAGTCCAAGCTCCAGCGAGGTGTTCGGTACCTCTGCCGTACCTGGATAAGAGGACAGGACCGAAAGCGACAGCAACAGGATCATCCCCGCTTTGAACAGTCCCGGCAGTCCCGTCCGGCCCAGAATGGGATTGAATAGGACAAAGCCGGACATGCGCATGAGGATATACAAAAAGAGGGTAAAAGAGCCCCAGTCAACCACATCCATCACGGCAGCATCAATCCAAACAACTCCAGCGTGTAGTCCTGGAGCGTTGTAAGCATCCAGTTTCCGCCGAGGACCAGAAATAAAACGACGACGATAAGCTTGAGAACAAAGGATACCGTCTGCTCGTGGATCTGGGTGACCGCCTGAAGGATGGCCGTCACCACGCCGACCAACATGCTCAGCAGCAGGATGGGGGCGCCCAGCCGGATGGCTACGCCGATCCCATCCCGAAATACATCTGTCACTTGTGTAATATCCATATGTGTCCCTCACAAAATCAGAGCTTTACCGGAAGCCTTGCACCAAGGTGGAAAACACAAGCTCCCAGCCGTTGAGCGTAATAAACAGCAGTAGTTTAAACGGAGTGGAAATCATGGAAGGAGGCAGCATAATCATGCCCATCGACATCAGAGTGGAGGAAACGACGATATCGATCAGAAGAAATGGGATGTACAGGTAAAAACCAATCTGAAATGCCGTTTTTAATTCACTGGTCATGAAGGAAGGAACCACCACCTGCAGCGGCAGGGCCACCGCCTCATCCTGATCCGTTGGAATCTCCAGATTGGCCAAGTCACAATACAGTTCCAGAGAAGAGGGCTCGGTCTGCCGGAGCATAAATTCCTTCAGCGGAACTTGGGCGCGGTCAAAAAATTCTGTCTGGGTGATTTCCTCATTGACATACGGCGTATAAGCTTGGGTTTGGATCTCATCGATGACCGGTCTCATGGTAAACAAGGTCAGAAACAGGGCAATTCCAATCAGGACCATGTTCGGTGGCGTCTGCTGTGTGCCCATGGCATTGCGCAGGAACGAAAGAGTAATGATATACCGGGTAAACGAGGTCATCATCACGATCAGGGAAGGCAGCAGGGTGAGAAGCGAGAGGAGGAAGATGACCTCCAGCGTTTGGACACTGTTGCCGTTTATGTTGATCAAACCATCCACCAGACATTCACACTCATTTCTTTTTTGCAGTGCTGTTCCGTAAAACCTCGAAAAAGCGCAGGGGCTGCGCGGCAGAGTCGCCGCCACATAGCCAGGGTTCGGCTTCCTCCTGCGAAAGCTCCGTCAACACCGAGATTCCTGTACTTGTGACCGCCAAAAGAAGGCATCTGGCATGGAGCTTCACCAGCACCAATTGCTCTCCCCGCCCGATATTCAGCCGGTGAAGCACGCAGAGTTCTCCCGACGGATTCTTTGCGGCGGAAATTCCCAATGTGCTGCGTCCTACGATGTACTTTGTAAACAGATAGGCCAAGAGCAGGATGAGAACGACGGAAAGAAGCACCCCAATGAGAGACCATACATCCTGTGGCATGCCTAAGGATTCCCCAGGATGGAGGTAACCGTCTTCAGAATGCGGTCTGCCTTGAAGGGCTTGACGATAAAGTCCTTGGCACCGGACTGAATGGCTTCAATCACCATCGTTTCCTGCCCCATGGCCGAACACATCACCACATTGGCGGAACTGTTCGTTTGGCGAATGGCCTTCAGCGCCTCAAGCCCGTTCATGTTCGGCATGGTGATATCCATGATCACCAGATCCGGCTTCAGTTCCGTATACTTTTCCACCGCATCCGCACCATCCACCGCCTCGTGAAGGTCGGTGTATCCGTTTTTGCTTAACGTGTCCCAAATAACTTTCCGCATAAAAGCTGCGTCGTCGACTAATAAAATCTTTTTCGCCATAATGGATCATCCTCGTTTCTGTTTGTAAGTCTGTCAAACAAGCGCGTGGGTTCAGGAAATATCTTCGATATCAGGTTTTCGCAGGATCTCGCTGATTCGAATGCCAAAATTATCATCGATCACGACGACGTCGCCGCGTGCAATGCATTTTCCGTTCGCGTACAGGTCGACCTGATCCCCGGCCAACTTGTCCAGCAGGACAAGAGAGCCTTTCGAAAACGAGAGAATATCCTGTACTTTTTTACGGGTTCGTCCGATTTCCACTGAGATTTCCAGCGGGACGTTCATGATCAACTCCAGGTTTTGGCTTTGCTCCTGTTTTAAGGGCTCCCCGTTGTCCAGCTTTGGCATAGCCAACGGCTGCGAGGAGATGACCTTTGGCTCCGGCGGCGGAGCAGGGGGGGCATAGCCTGCCCAGCCGGGCGGCGGCATGTAATATCCATAAGGCATGGTCACAGATCCATCCGGCGCGGGGTAAGGCGGATAATACGGAGGTGGCACGCTGCCCGGGGGAGTGGACGCAGGACCCGCAGGTTGAGGGGCGAACGGAGGGGGAGGAGGGGTTTGTACCGGAGAGGACTGCGGCGGCACCTCGATCTGTTTTCCCACCGTCGATTCCGGCCCCGCCTGGGGGGAAACCTCCTTTTGGCTCTGGCCAGCGGAGGCCGGCTCGGGCTCATCTACGATACTTGCCAGCAGCGCTTCGATTTGCTCTTGGGAGAGTGAACCTCCCTCGGAAGAAGCGGAATTCGGCTTGTCTGCAGCGGACGCAGCGACTTCAACAGAATCGTCCAAATCAAAACCGGCAACCAGTTCTTTTGCTAAATTCACCGACATTACATTGATAAACTCGCTTTGCAATGTGTTTTCAATGCTCAGCGCAAAATGTACGACAACAATGGGGCCGGAGGATACCGGTAAATGTTCTTTCTTCAACGCGTCCAGATCGGACACATCAAAGGATTGCGGCGTGGAAATATTGACCATGCGCCCTAAGAAATCAGACAATGCGGTGGAGGCAGCGCCCATCATCTGGTTCATGACTTCGCAAACCGCGCTCAGGGTCAGATCGTTCAGCTCAAATTCCTCTTCCGGAGTTTCCGTTCCCATGAGGATGTCGACAATGACCTTTACGTCGTTCAGTTTCAGCAGCATGATGTTGCTGCCTTCCAATCCGGACACGTATTTGATCTCAACGCCGATTGCAGGGTCCAGACCGCCCAACACGAAATCTTCTGCATCCACAATCGACACGGTTGGAGTCGTGATGTCAACCCGGTGGTCCAGCATATTGGACACAGCTGTGGCTGAGGAGCCTAGGCTGATGTTCATAATTTCTCCGATGGCATCGATCTCCATTGCGCTAAAGATCTTAGCATCCATGATCCTGACCGCCTCCTTTTCTTTGTCCGTGGTAGACCTCTTTGATTTTGACAGCCAGATTTTTTTCATGGACCCCCAATCGTCCATCGAACCAGCGCTGACTTCCAATTCTCAAATTGACCAGGGAATTTTTTGTTACGTTCAAATCGATTACATCTCCGATGTTCAGATTGTAAATATCACTGAGCTGTACCACAGTGCGCCCCAGCTCGGCCACGATCTCCAAACTTGAACCGCGCAGATGATCAAAAATTTGTGTGGATTCTTCTGCAGAAGAGGCTCGTTTCCCGGTATTTTCAAGGCTGATTGCCCCGAAGATATTACTCAGCATCATACCTGGCAAACAAACGCTCATGCGTCCCTTGCAATTGGAGAATTTAATGCTCAGATCGACCAGAACTACGGTTTCGTCCAACCCAATCAGCTGGACAAGCGTTGGGTTTGTCTCGACCCGCCCAAATGAAAAGTTGAGTTGGATGTAATTTTCCCAGCTGCCATCCATCACGGAAATGAAGTCCCGCATGATATTCTCATAAAGGCGCAAGTCGAGATCTGTGTATATGTAATCTGCAGGCAGATTCTCATCCACGTCGCCGTTTCCCCCCATCATGCGGTCCATCATGCTGACCACAATTGTGGGGGTTGCGTAAAACAAGATGGGGGTTTCTTCGTAATTGCCATTCCAATTTAGGTGTGCCAATGTCAGTACAGCGCCTTCGGTGAGGGCGTTGGAAAATTCGTAATACCGCTGCTCTTCAATGGATTCCACCTCGACTTCGCAGGAGGTGTGCATAAGCCCGTTGATCCTGGTGTTGATGATTCTGGAATAGTTATCAAAAATACCGTTCAGCATTTTGATCCGGTCTTTTGTAAACTTTCTCGGGCTGTAAAAATCATATTTGCGGTACTTTCGATCCGACGCCTCTTCCTTTGGCGATGACAAGTCCGTGCCCTCGCTGAATGCGTTGAGCAACGCATCAATTTGGCTTTGTGATAGTACTTCAGCCATCGCCTAATCGTTCTCCTTATCCGTCATGATTTGGTCGTCTGTTCGTTCTGATTGTCGCTGTTTCCTGGGGCCAGAGCAATCGAGTCCCCGTTTCGCAGACTATAATATTGCTCGATGCTGTCACCCAGCTGGTCTAAAACATCAAAGCCGGTAATCACAATCTCAACCCGCCGATTGTGGCTGCGGCTTTCCGGCGTATCATTGGAATCGACGGGCCGATGCTGTCCGTATCCAAT
>JBFWME010000002.1:47398-92716 GCA_050251755.1 Lawsonibacter sp.
ATGACCAGTTTGCACAGGACTTCTTCCTCGTCCCGGGTGCGCAGATTGCTGGCGATGGGAGTGAAAATCATATGGGCCAGGATACAACCGTACAGCGTGGTAATCAGCGCAGTACCCATATCCGTGCCGATACTGGAACTGGCCCCGGCGGCAATACTCATATTTTTCAGCATATTGATCAATCCCACCAGAGTACCGATCATACCGAACGCGGGAGCGACGGCGGAAGCCCTGTCATACATGGAGGCAGCCGCATCGTGCCGCGCCGACATGCAGTCAATGTCGTTTTGAAGGATACTGCGAACCTCATCGGCATCCGTACCGTCCACGATCAGCATGATGGCCTGCTTGAAAAAGGGATCCTTTTGCTGCTTGGCAATCTCCTCCAGCGATAACAGCCCGCTTTTTCGCGCAGTCTGTGCCATGGTCACCAACTGTTCGATATAGTAGGACGGGTCGTTTTGTTTGGTGTTAAGGAGAATTTTAAAATGCTTTGGCAGCGACTTGACCATTTTGGCCGGGAAGCTGGCCACAACCACCATGAGTGTGCAGCCGACCACAATCATGATACTGGCAGGATCGAAAAAATTCGCCAGTTTTTCAGGGTCATATGGCGGGAAGCCGCCCATCATGCCGAGAACCATGAGTGCGATACTGGCGATTACGCCAATTAAGTATGTAATGTTCATCCTTTATCTGCCTCACTTGCAACGGATTGCGGCTTATTTTCGCCGGGCGTCTGTAATGGTCAGCTGCCGATGTATGTCCATCACCTTGGCCGTATAATCGATGATTTTCTGCACGATTTCTTCCGCAGATTCACGCACAAGATAGGAGTCGTGATTCATCATCACGATTTTGGATTCGGGGATGCACTCGATGCACTCGATCTGACTGTGATTGACCAAGAACGTTTCCTTGTTCATTTTTGTCAAGACGATCATACGCTTTGCCTCCTCTAGGACTACAACACGGGCGGGAAGTGTGGGCTTCCCGCTCGTGTTATGGATTATGTCTGTTTCCTCAGCGCTTCATATTGACTAATTCTTCCAGCATGGAATCGGTCACAGTGACGATCCGGGTATTTGCCTGATACCCGCGCTGCACGGTAATCATCGCTGTAATTTCAGAGGCCAGATCGGTGCCGGAAGACTCCAGTCCTCCGGTAATCAGGGCGGTTTGACCGCTGCTCAGAATGGTTTGGGCACCGTCCCAGTCGCCGGTTGTGACCGCGCCGCCCAGAGAGGTGACGTGGAGTTCTCCGGCGCCATCCAGCGCCTGGTAGTAATGGCCGTCTACATGGGTGACGCCATTGGGATTATCTACTTTGCCGATGGCAAGATAGCCGACTACCACCGGATCGCCATCCGAGGTAACGCCGCTGATCTGACCCGTTGTCTCGTCGATGCTGACGCTGTCCAGAACCACGCGCCCGTCTACGTCTTCTGTGGCATCCTCGACGAGGCCTGCTCCGTCATCTTCACTTGCCGTGGGGTAAACGGGTGCGCCCACGCCGGTAATGGTTCCGCCGTCATCGGTGCCGGTGGAGGCCATGGGAAGACGAATGGCGGTGAGAATGGGCGACACCGCGGGATCTGAGTCGGCATCCGCCTGTGTGGTCAAAAACCCGTACACCACGTTTCCCTGGCCGTCGGTCAGATAGCCGTTGGAATCAAAGCCCAGGTTTCCCAGACGGGTCAGGTACAGAGATTCGGGAGTGGAGACGTCTTTATCCCCAACCATAAGAAACCCGTCGCCGTCAATCATGCAGTCCAGAGCTTGTCCCGTGGGGGAGTAGTTCTTCGTGCTCATATCCAGGTCGATGGTACCGATGGAACAGCCGTAACCAATCTGAGCTGGATTTTTTCCGCCCACCTGAGTTGTGCCATCGGAACCCCCTCTGACCGAGGTATAAAGCGATTCCAGGAAGGTGAAGCGTGACGACTTATAGCCGTTTGTATTTACGTTTGCGATGTTGTTTCCGATGACGTTTAATGCGCTCATATGTGCTTTCAAGCCGGATACGGCTGCGTACATTGCACCGGTCATAACGAAATCGTCTCTCCTTTCGGAGACGTGCCGCCGGAGAAGGTCAATCGGACCTGTCTCCATAGCATCCTAAATAGGACCTGCTATCTGTGGATCACAGGAGCACGGCGCCGTCTATGTTTGTAAAAATATTTTCTTTCATCTCATCCTGAGACATGGTTGTGATGACCCTTCCGTAGGGGACGTTGATAATAAATGCCTGGGTGGCATCAAAGGCCAGAATATTGGTGGCTCCTTTTTCCTGGGCCTTTTCCACCGAGCCCGTCAGCTTGTCGATCAGGGTGTCGGACAGTTCGATCCCTCGCTCTTCCGCACGGGCCATGGCATGCTTGGAAAATTGGACGGATTGTGTTCCCTGGTCCAGTTTCTGCTGAAGGATGGCTCCAAACGCGCCCTTTTGCGATTCCGGTTTCGAGGGCGCAGCGTGGGATACACCGGAACTTTGGATGGATGATATGCCGTTGATCACAGACACTCGGCCTCCTTCCCGGTTATTTTATACACTGGATTCGCTGTCGTCAGCGCTCTGCGTGGTCTCTGGAAGTCTTCCGATGGCCATGATATCGCTGAGGTAATAGCTGTCGTCGCCGATGAAGATCACTTGCTGTCCGTTTAGCGTTCCGGTACCGGTTACGGTGCCCACAAGCTCCTGCAGATCTCCACCCACATACTGACCAATCGTGACTTCTTTTCCCACCAGAGAGGCCGCATACGTAAGGGTTGTAGAGTCATTGATCAGCGTGCTGATATCGGAGATGGCCTGTACCACGGACATCTGAACCATTTGATTCATCATATCGCTGGTAGACGCCGTGTTATCAATGTCCTGATTCTGAAACATGGCGACCATCAGAGACAGAAAATCCGTCATATCCAGAGCGCTGCCGGCGTTTGTATTGGTGCTGTTTTGGGCCGCTGTCGTGGAAGAACTGCCGGTACTTAACACGGAGGATAAATCTGCCAGATAGCTCATACTGTTCCCTTCCATTCTATCTTCCATCAGACTGCGGCGGGCTGTAATGTTGCCAATCCAAGCCGGAGCTGCTGGAGAAAGTCTTGTGAATCATTCTGCCGATTGGGCTGCTGCTGCTGGTGGTGCTGCTGCCGGCTTTGGTTTCCGCTGCCGTCGGGGTTTAGAAATTGCTGGATGTCTGCCTGCTGACTCCCCTGCTGTACCTCCACCCGTACAGGGCTTTGCGTATTGGCGGCCAGCATGTTTTGCAGGTTGGGGCTGTGACGCTCCAACAGCTTCATGGCCTCTTCCGTCGTCGGCTTCAGGATCACGCTGAGACTGCCGTCGTCTGTGCGGATAATTTCCACGGACAGATCACCGAGATTTTGGGGTGACAAATGGACCTCGAGCTTGGATGCGCCCTGGGAAAGCGTTTGGGTCAAGCGGCTGGACAGCTGCTCTGCCGCGTCCGCGGATGGGAGATCCACCGGCTGAGAGTCGGAGAGACCCACCGGAATCGGGACGGCATCTGCGTGGGGAAAGAGGGGGGCTTGCACTTGCGCCGCGGCGCCCGGCAGGGCGTCCTCCGATTGCTTCCGGTCACCGAAGTCCAATTGACCGTCTCCATTTTGCTGCGTGGCAGTCTGGGCTTGTATGTCTGCCGGTTGGGGCTGCGCGGGAGAAATTGGAGTGTCGGCCGACAGCGAAGTTGGGGCGGGCTTCGGCGCTTGAGCGGCTTGTGCGGGCTGCCCAGGAACGAGATCCGAAACAGCGGCGGCAACATCTGAACCAAGGGCGTTCGGTTGAGCCACATTGGGGGCTGCCATCTGTACGGCAGACGACATCAGTTCCCCATCCGTAAGAACCGGTTGAAGTTCGGTTTGGTCCGGGACAAACAGAAGCATCGGCTGAACCACAGTCAGAGAAGCCGCAAGCGCATACTGCGCGTCTGGGATGGTATCGTCTGTGGTATTAGCTCCGGGCGTGTTCTGGGAACCCGACGGTGCTTTCGTGCCCTGATACTTCTGCTGGACCATAGTGGAAAATTCGGATGGTTCCTGTGTGTTTGAACGTTTCCCGGGTTGGGAAGAGGCGGTCTGAGTGGTTGGACTGGATATGATTTGGTCCGTAGTCAGGTTGATTGGATTCATCATCTTCACCTCCTTTCACGCAGGATGCAAAACACCGGAAGATCAGGTGCTGCTCGTAACACGTCTGGCGGCCGTCAAGTCGTCAAGAAACGTCTCCTCCGCCTTTCGCAGGGAATCCGAATATTTTTTTTCTTTTTTTTCCTTCAGCCGCTCCAAAGAAAAGGTGCCTTTTCTCGCCTCCAGGATCTGAAGCCGTTTGGCCTCCGCCATCTGCTGGAGGGTTTTTAGCTGCTGCGTTTCCTGCCGGACCTGCTGTTCCAAAACCTGGATGCAGCCTTGGCATTCCAGCGCCTCCACAGCAGTCAGTCCCTTGGACTTTTTTTGTGTGTAAGCAGAGTCAAAGTCCGCCAACTGTTCCGCGGCCGTGTCGCGCACACGGGTCTGGTGCTCAACCCGGTCCAGCAAGGCCCTGTGCTCGGTCAGCAACAAATCAAGCGCTTGCTGCTTATAATTCAGAACGGGCTCTAAATGGAATTGAAACGCCTTCATCTTTACCATTCCTGTTCTGTTACTGGAGTATCGTCTTCAGCTGTTCCACGCTTTGTTCATAGGAAAATGCTTCGTCCACGCCCTGGGCCAGAAACTGGTGAATGGCGTCGATTTTGGATAAGGCATAGTCTAATTTCGGATTATTTCCCGCTTTATAGGCGCCGATGGAAATCAGGTCGGCATTCTTTTCATAGGTGCTGAGAACATCCCGAAGGCGGGAAGCCAGCTGCCGGTGATCCAGGGAAACCAGTTCCACCATAAGACGTGAGATGCTGGCTCCAATGTCGATAGCCGGATAATGGTTGGCTGCCGCCAGGCTTCGGGAGAGGACAATATGTCCGTCCAGAATGCCGCGCACGGTGTCCGAAATGGGCTCATTGGTGTCGTCGCCCTCCACCAGAACGGTATAGATGCCTGTGATCGATCCCTTTTTAAAGTTTCCGCTGCGCTCCAGCAGTTTGGGAAGCTCCGCGTAGATCGAAGGGGTATATCCTCTGGCCACCGGCGGCTCACCGATTGCCAGGCCAATTTCACGCTGGGCCATGGCAAACCGGGTCAGAGAGTCCATCATCAGCAAAACGTCATATCCCTGGTCCCGGAAATATTCTGCAATCCCGGTGGCGACCGACGGGCACTTCATGCGGAGCATCGCCGGTTGGTCGGAGGTTGCAACCACCAGAACGGATCGTTTCATGCCCGCCTCGCCCAGATCCTTTTGTATAAATTCCAACACTTCGCGGCCGCGTTCTCCGACCAGTGCGATCACGTTGATGTCCGCCGTGACGTTTTTCGCGATCATGCCCATGAGTGTGCTTTTGCCTACGCCGGATCCGGCAAAGATTCCCATACGCTGGCCCTTGCCAATGGTCAGTAAGCTGTCGATGGCCTTGATGCCGAACTGCATGCGTTCTCGGATTGGCGGGCGGGACAGTGGATTGATGGAATTGGCGCCGATGGAATACGAGATGCCGTGTTCGAGAGGGCCCAAATCGTCGATTGGCTGCCCCAGTGCGTTGATAATGCGCCCTTTCAAAAAGGGCCCGACGTTCAGCTGCAGCCGCTGCCCCGTGTTGCGGACGAAATTGCCGGCCGAAATTCCCGTCATCTCGGAATAGGGCATCAGGAGGATGTGGTTGTTTCGAAAGCCAACGACTTCCGCCAGGACCTGTCCCCCGGATGTTCCGTTGTAAATGCGGCAGATGTCCCCAACGGCGGCCTTGCCGCCGGACGCTTCAATGAACATGCCGACAATATTTTCAATTTTCCCGGTGTGGCCGATGGTTTCGGCCTGTTGGATCTGTTTAATGGTATCTCTGAACATCGTCTGCCTACCCACCGTCCCGGTCCGTGCCCGTATTGGACAGGATTTCTTGCATCGTGGCTAACTGTGTGGATGCGCTGGCGTCGATGATTTCGTCCGGAAGCTCAATGATGCAGGTGCCGGACTCGTCATCGGCCATGGGGATAATACGGACCCGTTCCGACACATGGCTCAGTGCCGCGGTCAGCTCTGGGATTGTGTAGGTGAGGCTTTTGAGATCGCATCCGGCCAGATAGATGTACGCCCACTCACAGCGCTTATGCTTTTCGGTCGCGGATTCGATCATACGCAGCAGAATGTCTCCACAGCTTTTCAGGCTGACCCGGATCACCTTTTCCGCAATGGCTAAGGATAGATTTTTCAGATCTTCTTTCGCCTGTTCCAGCACCTGGTCGCGGACGTGGACTGCCGCCTCCAGAAATTCCTTGATTTCCTTCTCTTGGGCCGCGGCCTGCTGTTCCAGCTGTCGGTTTGCCTGGGCCTGTGCGTCGGCCATCCCCTGGGTAAATCCAATTTGATAGCCCTTTGCCTGTGCGTTGTTTCGCAGCACGTCCAGCTCGGCTTGAATCGATTGCCTGGCTGCTTCCTGAATCTCCTCGGCCTGTTGATGGGCTGAGGCCAGAATTGCCTCGGCCTGGATCTTTGCGTAGTCGATCGGCGCCATGGGATCGGCAACCGGCGGTTGGCTGAGAGGCTCCGTCCGCGGCTGAGCGGTTGGAGGGGGAGCCGAAGGTTCCTCAACCAACAGATCAGCCGCGTTCGGAAACACAAATTCACTTGCAGCAGGATTGAGAAAATGCTTTCGGATATTAGGCAATGATATCGTCCTTTCCACCTTTCAGGATGATAATCTCATTTCGTTCCTCAAGGTCCCTGATGATGTTAACGATACGCTGCTGGGCATCCTCCACATCTTTCATGCGGACATTGGTGGTAATCTCCAGGTCGTCCTGAATGCTTTCCGCCATGCGGCTGGACATGTTGGAGAACAGCTTGCGCGCAACCTCGGAATTTGCCGCCTTGAGGGACAACACCAGATCCCTGGGATCGCAGTCGCGGATAAACCGCTGAACCGACCGATCGTCCAACGAGATGATATCTTCAAAGACAAACATGCGCTTGCGAATTTCATCCGCCAGGCCTGGGTCATAAGAGGACAAACCATCAAAAATACTCTTTTCATTGGCGCGATCCAGATTGTTCATGACGCCGGCGACGAAGTCAATCCCGCCAACCTTAATGTTGTTGTTGCTGAAAATATTGGCAAACCGCTTGCTCATCTCGCCTTCAATGATCTTGACAGCGGTGGGAGAGGCACTGTCCATCAGAGCGATGCTCTCCACCACTTTAAGCTGACGTTTCCCCTCTAACTGTTCGATGACCGCGGCCGCCTTGTCCGGGTCCACGTAGGACAAAACCAGGGCAATGGTTTGGGGGCGCTCATGCTGGAGGGCGGAAAACAGATCCTTTTCGGTGGCTTTGTTGATAAAGGCAAACTCTCTGTTTTTAAGAGATTTGGACACCTTATCCAGCAATGCATTTGCGGTTTGAGGACCAAAGGCCTTTTCCAGGACGCTCCGGGCATATTCCAACCCGCCTTCCGTGACCGCTTTGTTGGTCATGCACATCTGGTAGTATTCGGTCAAAACATCCTCGGTGGTTTCGGCGTCTAAAAAGCCGAGTTTGGCAACCTCCAGAGTAACCTGTTCAATTTCTTCGGAATCCATATGCTGATACAGAAGAGATGCCTTTTCTGCGCCTAACGCGATGATAACGGCGGCCGCTTTTTCTGCGCCGGCCAACTGCTTTTTCGGTTTTTTTACGGCTGAGGCGGGTTCGGCAGTGGGAACTGCTGCTGCGTCCGGTTGCTTTTCCGCTCTCGCTTTTCGATCAGCCATTGTTCTCTTCGCCTCCTTTTAGCCAGGATTTGACCATCTGGGCGGCGATTTCGGGGTTATCTTCCGCAAATTGTCGGACATCCTTGCGCAGTTCCATGCTGCGTTCCGTATGGAGGTCCATAATATTGGCACCTCTCTTAACGGGCTCCGGTTGGTACTCGGCTTGCACGGGCTGGATTGGTTTGCGCCGATTTTTGATCCGTCTGCGCAGCAGAAGAATCACCACCATCAAAATCAGGAACAAAGCAAGGCCGGCAATCAATGCGTAGAACGCCCAAGCGGGAATCCCCGTCGCCTCCTGAATGGGGTTGGACTGCGCCGACTCATAGAAGGGGAAGGGGAGAATGGAGATTTTTTCGGTCTCCACGTCAGAACCAATTCCGGCCGCACGGGCAACATGATCGATCAAAGCGCCGGTGTCTATGGAATCAAAGGCGTTGCTGTTAATGCTGACGGAGACCATGACGTCGGTAATGATTCCGGCGGGGTTGTCTTTCTGCGTGTGGTATGTGTCCACGTCATAATTGATCTCGCCTGAAGTTTTGATCTGTTGCCCCTGGCCATTGGACGGAGTTGCGCTTTCCGAATAGGTGGACAGGTCGGAATTGCTTTCGGTTCCGGCCACGCCGCCGACCGTGGTATTGTCCGAGCTCAGGACGGTGTTGTCATAGACTTTAGAGCCGATAATGCCCTCGCCATTTGTGCTGCCGTCAGCGGCCCAGTCCGGCTGTGCATAGGTGACGGAATCTTCATAGGTATGGCTGATATCCACCGTGCTGTTGACGCTGACGCTTAAATTCTCCGCGCCAAACAAAGGGACCAGCACACCCAGAATATTGGACCGCACGTTATTGTTTACTTGCTCCTCCAGGGCAAGCTTCAGCTGCGAAGCGTCCGATGTTGTGACCTCTGCACTGCCGGAATATGTATTACCTGCTGTGTCGGCAATCGAAACATCGTCAATCGCCAAATCCTGCACAGCGTGTCCAATTAAATTTCGAATCGCAGCGGCCTGCTGGCTGGTAAGCTTCTGTGTACCGTTCATGGTAACCAGAACAGAGGCAGAGGCATGTACCACATCGTCGCTGTTGAGTACAAAGCGCCGGTCTTCGCCCTGGGCGATGGTCACAGAGGCATCCTTCACCCCATCGAAGCAACGCACCACAGCACTCAGCCGATCCTGCAGATCAAAGAGATATAACGTGGTACGATCGGATTCTGTGGACAAGGAACCGATATGATCCAGATACATGGAATACCCAAAGCCGGAGGAGGGATAGCCCTCCATCAGCAGACTGGCTTTCAGGGAGGCTTCTTGGGACTCGGGAACCAGAATCGTATCATTGTTTTGAACTTTATAGTCTGTGACCCCGCGGCTGTCCAGGGATGTCAGAACAGAAGACATGTCACCGGACGTCAGGCCGGTAAACAGGATCGTATAAGGTTTCGTCGCATGGAGTACAATCAGTGCGACCACCACTGCCAGAGTGACAAGAAACGCGGATACCATAAGGTACCGCGCTTTTTTACTCAATGTTGAGAAAAAGGCCTTTACCCTATGCCATAACTGTTTGATTTTTGCATCCAAACCCAACTACCTCCGCTCAGCGTTCATAAGTTGATCCGCATGAGCTCGCTGTACCCGTCTAAGGCCTTGTTTCGAAGCTGAACCAAAAAATCAACGGACAGCTGGGCTTTTGTAATGGCAGTCACCAGTGTGGCAGGATTATCCAGCTGGCCGGTTGCCAGCAGGTATTCAGCCTGGTTTTTCTCGGCGTCTGTTTCGTTCACAGCATCAATTGCTGATTGATAAATGGTTGCAAACATTCCCTTGTCTCCGGAGGAATCGGTTGCTTTTTTCGTTGCAGACGGCTGCAAGTCCTCCCAAAGAGGCGTAAGTCCATGGATCGTATTCATCTCGTTTTCTCTCCCAATATTAGCGGATTCCTTTTTCGAATACCTTCATTACCTGCCGATCTCAAGACCTCTCGAAACAACTTCCTTCAGGGCGTTAAAGGCTGTCACATTGGCGGAAAACGCCTGTGTGGCGGCCATCGCGTCGGTAAGTTCCTTGACTAATGTTACATTCGGCATTTCCACATACCCATCCACATTTGCATCCGGGTGAGAAGGATCGTAAATAAGCGGAAGCTCGGACGGGTCTTCCGCGATTTCGGCGACCCGGACACCGCCGGCGGTCGGATTATCCAAACTGGGTGCCGCGCTGCCCGCCGCCGCAGCCATAGCCGCGCGGAATTGGCTTTGACCGGATTCGGATTGGAGCACGACCATTTTTCGACGATATGCGCCGCCGGCCGCTGTACGGGTCGTGTTGATGTTGGTAATGTTTTCCGAGATCACATCCAGACGGAGTTGCTGTGCCGTCATGCCGGACCCCACAATATTCATGGAACTTAAAAACGCCATCCTCTGCTCTCCTTTACCCTGTAACTGCACTGCGTAGAATGGACAAATCGCCGGAAACAGCCCGCATAACATATTGAAGCTGGTATGCAGTGCGCACCGCCTCCAGGCTCTGCTCCGTGATGTTGACACTATTGCCGTCCATTCGGGTAGCCTCCTGTGACTCGGTCACAGTCCATTCGGATGATTTCAGCGCCTTCTGGAACGCTGCACGTGGTTTTGTACTTTCTTGCACGGCCAGGAGCTGTGTGTTCAGACTTTCCTCGAAGGTGACTTCCTTTGCCTTGTAATTCGGAGTTTCTGCATTAGCAATGTTATCCAAGTGCGACGCCTGCTTTGTCCAAAGAAACTCCATGGAACGTTCCAGCATGGAAAGGTTGTTGCTTGTCAGCCCCATCAAAATTCCTCCAACTACATAGAATAATGTGGATATAAAAATAAAAAATGCGTGCAAAATTTGGAATTCTATGTAATATTACTATAATTCGACAAAGTTTTCAATAGTCCGAGAAAGTATTTTTTTTGCGATTCTGTTAAGAGAAAAATTCATTTTGAAATGCAATCTGTGTATAAAAATCCAATATAAATATCGAATTTTAAAACAATATCGTTTTTTTGTTTGGATACTAGCGATCCGTTGCGGCATTTTTGTGCTTGATTTATTTTTTAATAAAAACTAAAGTTTGGGAAAATCGATGATTCGTAACCTGTGGTGAAAGATGGAAGAAAGGCATGGCTTTCCCTGGGTTCCCAAGCTGTGGGGGCAAGTTGGCGCAGATTGTATTTTCGGAAAGACTGCAATAGAAAAAAGAAGGCTGGCCCGGAAAAATTTCCGAGCCAGCCTTCTTTGATTCATGTTGTTTTGTTTGCGGGAATGCTTACTGCAGCAGCTGCAGCACACCCTGGGGCAGCTGATTGGCCTGGGCCAGCATGGCCTGGGCGGACTGAACCAGAATGTTGTTCTTGGTGTAGGCCATCATCTCATCGGCCACGTCTACATCGCGGATGCTGGACTCAGCGTCCTGGATGTTCTCCTGCATCACGGACAGGTTGTTGATGGTGTGCTCCAGACGGTTCTGGGTGGCGCCCAAGTCGCCGCGGGTGGAGGAGACGTAATTGATCGCACTCTTGATCATGGACACAGAGTTTGCAGCACCGGACTGAGTGGAGATGTCAATGCCGGCAATTCCCATGGCGCTGGTGTGCATGTCATTGACCGAGACGGTCAGCTGGTTGAAGCTTTCGGCCGTGTCGCCGATCTGCAGCTTCAGGCCGCCGGTGCCGGTGGTGGAAGTATCAGTGGGCGCCTTGAAATCCAGCTGAGTGGTTGTTGTGCCATTAATCGTGGGAGCATAGCCGGTCTTCTGCTCAATCAGATCCTTCAAGTCAGACACGTCAGCAGCCTGAACCGAAGTGTTGTTGGCAAGGACAACCCCGTTTACACCGGAGCCGGCCGCGACCGCATCCTCCTGAGTTTTATAGAATGCGAACTTCTGACCGCCCACGCTGAACTCTTCCCCAATTTCAATGTTGGCAAAGTCGTAGCTCTGATAGGCGTCAGCGGCAGTGACAGTCGTAGTGATCGCACTCAGCGCGGCAGTCTGATCGGCACCATTCGTGTCATAGTCCACCACGACGCTGTCGATTGTGGTGTTGGCGCCGGCGGTCTTGGAGGTCAGAGTCAGCGTACCGGTGCTTTCGGATACGGAGAAGTTGTCGCTGAACGTAGAATCTTCCTTCATGGCGGCAAGCACAGCCTTGCCCATTTCGGTTGCGGTGGCCACGGTGGAGCTGGCAGTGGAAACTTCTGTTCCGCCGGCGGTGACCAAACGGTCTCCGTCAGCGTCAGACTTGAAGGTCAGCGCCAGCGTGATGGATTTCGCTGTTCCATTGGCGTCGGTGTAGTTGATGGTTGTGTTAAGCACATCGCCGTCAGCAAGTGCGTTAGAGCCATCGCCGGCATCTGTCAGCGTGAAGGACTGTACGCCCTTGACCGCGGCGGTGTCCACCAGATCCAGGCCGCTGATGGAGGGAACGCCGACTGCGGAAGTTCCGCCGCTGGAGGACAGAGAGCCGTCCAACAGGTTGATGCCGTTGAAGTTCGAGGAATCGGCGATGCGGTTAATTTCGCTGCTCAGAGAGGTGATTTCCTTCTGGAGGTTGGCGCGGTCTACTTCGTTGTCATACGTACCGTTGGCAGACTGATCTGCCAGCTCGTACATGCGGTTGAGCATGTCATGGACTTCGGTCAGGGCACCCTCGGCGGTCTGTACCAGGGAGATGCCGTCCTTGGCGTTGCTCTGAGCGGTATCCAGGCCGGTGATCTGAGCCCGCATCTTTTCGGAAATAGCCAGACCGGCGGCGTCGTCTCCGGCGCGGTTGATCTTATAGCCGGAAGACAGCTTTTCCAAGTTTTTGGACACGGCGCTGGAATTGCTGGTGTAGTTGCGATAGGCGTTCATCGCGGCGATATTGTGTTGAATGCGCATAAATAGTTCCTCCTTGAAATTCTGAGAGGGAGTGTCTTCCCTCCGGGGACATCCTATTCTCCCCTTAAATGGTTCGTTTTGGGTACCGGGCGCTTTGTCTCCAACCGCGCCGGCCTGCGCGCAGAAGGAAGAAAAGCTGTCCCATTGCCCTCACATCCTATATCGGCATATTCGGAAAAAAATTAAGTAGTTTGTTTGAAATTTTTCTGGTTGAAAGTCCGGTTTTTCATGGATTGGCTCGATCCAAAGATTGCCCGGTCGAGTTGGCGGCTTGGGCAAGGTCTGTGAATTCCTGATCACTCAGAATGTGGGAGGGATTGAGCAAGAGGATGATTTTACTGCCAAGGCGAGCGATCCCCGTCAGGTAGTGGGTACTGCCGTCCTGAGACAGCTTGGGTGGAGGCGACACCAACTCAGGGGCAATGGAAGCGACCTCGTCCACCTCATCTACAATAAATCCGAATCCACGCCCCTGGATGTTGGCGATGATGACGCAGGTACGGGGACCGAAGTCCTGCTCTGGCTTGCCGAACCGCAGGCGCACGTCAACCAGTGGAACAATATTCCCACGCAAATCGATGACGCCGCGCATGTACTTTGGATATTCCGGGACCTGAGTGAACTGTGGTAGCCCAATGATCTGCACCACGTCTGTAATGGGAAGGCCAAACAACGATTCATCGAGCAAGAATGTCAGGTATTTATGTTCCAGTCCGCTGGCTGCGCTTAAGAGCAAACGGTCGTTCTTTTGATCCATACCGATCCCTCCTTGATACGATTCCATCAATATTTGCCCACGGCGGCTGGAATGTGCGCGATCATGGGAACGGTCTCCGCAAGGGACTCGGCGCTCTGGATGGAATCTAGCCGTGCGCCTTTGCGCTTGAATTTTGCCACCAATTCCTTGAGCAGCATAGCCTGTCCGGACAACTCCTCACTGGCGGCGGCGGACTCTTCTGCCGTGGCGGAGTTTGTTTGGACCACACTGGAGATTTGATCCATTCCCTGCGTTACCTGCCCGATGGCGTCAGCCTGCTTCTCGTTGGCCTTGGAGATTTCCAGGATTCCCTTGGTGGCGTCGTCTACATCCGATACAGCGTCGTTTAAGGACTTGAAGGTTACGTTTACGATGTTGGTGCCGCGCCCGACTGCGGCAATCGTATGCTCAATCAAGGCGGTGGTGTCTTTGCTGGCCTCCGCGCTTTTTGAGGCTAGGTTGCGCACTTCATCCGCAACAACGGCAAAGCCCTTGCCGGCGCTGCCGGCCCGCGCAGCCTCCACGGCGGCGTTCAGCGCCAAAATGTTGGTCTGGAACGCGATGTTTTCGATGGTGGCGATGATTTTGCTGATCTCTTCCGAGGCGCTGCTGATGTCGCCCATGGCCCCTACCAGTTCGGTCATTTGCTGACGCAGATCCACCATCTGTTTGGCGGCGGTAGTGGCTTTTTGGCTTGCCTCATTGGCATAAGCCGCGTTCTGCTGGATTTGACCGGAGATATTGCCGATGGTAGCGTCCAGCTCTTCCACAGAGGAGGCCTGCTCTGCCGCACTCTGGGCCAAGGCCTGGGCTCCGTTGGACACTTGATCGCTGCTGGAGTTTACCTGGTCGGCAGAGAGTTCAATTTGAATTAAAGAGTCACTCAGGTCAGAACTCAGTGTTTGCAGGGATACCAGCAGGGTTTCAAACTGTCCGACATAGGCGTCTTCCTCGGTGGATTCGATGTCAAAATTTCCCGTGGCCATCGCTTCCAACAGGTGGCTGGCATCGCCGATCATCCGACTCAGGCCGGTTACCGTTTCCCGCAGGCACGACAGCAGGACCCCGGTTTCGTCGTTGGATTTTGATTCCGGCACCGGGCTTTCCAAGTCGCCTGCCACCAGCTTCTTCAGCCGATCCACACACTGGCCGATTGG
Organism: Lawsonibacter sp.; assembly: GCA_050251755.1. Lineage (GTDB taxonomy): Bacteria > Bacillota > Clostridia > Oscillospirales > Oscillospiraceae > Lawsonibacter. Next base: position 62,086 of record JBFWME010000002.1, read on the forward strand.
TCTGGTAACGGAACGGGAGATTAGGATACCAAGAAAGAGGGCAAGCAACAGAGCGGCCGCAGTGCCCGCGATGCTGCCATATACAAACATGGTGGTACGGGTATTTAGCGTGTCACTCAATTGGTTGCCCATGTCCACGTTCATATTCATCAGGTCCACCCAGGCTGTGTACACGGTCTGATAAAGGGGATCCAATTCATTCACCACGGTCTCCTGAGCTTTGCGGGAATTTGTGGTATCAATGGTGTTTCCTAAGAGCATGATCTCCTTCGCCTTACTGGTATAGGCGTCGTAAGCGCTGGAGATCTCGTCATATTTGGCGAGTTCCTCCTGGCTAACCAAAGCAGCTTTCACGGCTTGGGCATATTGTGCGTACTTTTCCCGATAGGTGTCAAAGTCATCCCTGCCGCTGTTGGCATCGCTTCGATTGACAAGACTGACGACGTCCCGTACACTGCGGTTGCTCTCACTCAATGAAACCATAGCTTTTCCGATGTCGCCCTGAGAAAACCCATAATTGACCAGGGCATTACCGTATTGTTCGTTGGCGTACTGGAGCACGGAAATGGACATGATGCCGGAACAGCTGGAAATGATGGATACAAGAAAAAAACTAAGAATCAGTTTTTTCCCCAATTTAAGGTTTCTGAAGAATTTCATTTTGACAAGATCTCTCTTTCAATGTCTATTTTTAAAGGGCTAACGCATTTGATCATGATGCAAGGGGGTAACGGAGGATATGAATCGTCTCCTTTCCGGCGCTTATTTGTTCAAACCTCTGGTCGGCGGGTGTGTCAGGCGGGGGAAGCCCAGACTGCTGCGTTAAAGGGTGCTTTCCGCAGGCAAGGCTAGTTCTGTCACCTTGGATGTACGCTGCTCCAAGCTGTATAAGTGTTCTTTATCCCGCGTCAGAAGATAAACGCCTCGGAAACGGTTTGTTCCGGATTCCGAGTCGAGAGTGAATATGGACAGCTTTGTACAGAATGTTCCGTTTACCAGGACCATACTTTCAGCTGGATAAATTTGATAGTCTTTCATGCTTGTCCCTTCCAAGCCAAGAACCTGGGGCGACAGGTGCTCGAAAAAGGCCACCGTCTCGGCCAGGGTCAGTACAGTTGCCTGATCCAATTCTCCGGAACCGCTGCCAGTGTCGGATTCGTCCGGGTTGTCCTGCCCGGCGGATTGGAACGCGGGTGACGCGGCGCTTCCCGCGCTGGCGTCGTCGGACAGTGCCTCTCCGCTGCCGCTTCCATCCCGGCAGCCTGCCGGCAATAGGAACAAGCAAAATAGCAGGATGAAAAATCTTCTCTTCCATTTCATGAACTTTGAGAGTCCTCCAAATCATTGAACGCCGCATCCGCTTCCATCATGCACTGCAAATACAATTCTGCTACCGCTCTATCGTCAATCCACAGATGTAGATCAGGCAAAATCAAATTTGGATTTGCCATCTCATAGAGCCATACATACTGCAGAAATTGGGCGTGCATGTTGTCTGTCCGCCCCAGCAGAGCGGACTTTAACTCATCATTCAGGTTCAAGTTAACCAATAAGTCTTCCATACGTGAGCCAAGAATTTGATCAAGCAGGCTGAATATTCCAAGCAAAAAACCATCTTCCCCAGCCGGAGCATCGTCCGCATGTTCCATCAGCTCTTGCGTAAAGAGGCCTCTTAAATAGGCCTTTCGAATCAATTCTTCCGAGTTGGTCACGTTATTTTGCCGGGCCAGCAGTAAAATCACCCAACGCCGGAATTCTTCCGTCCCCATTATGACCAATCCGTGCTTGATGCCGGAAATCAGATTGCCGCGGTAGTAGGCCAGCGTCTGTACTTTTCGAAGGACCATATAGGTCAGAGAGGCATCACTGTGGATGATTTTCGCACAGGCGCTGAAATCAACCTCTTTATGCTGCAGTTCATTGAGAAGCCGTCCATATAAAGAGGAAGCAAGAGAAGGAAGGCGTTTGTTTAATATTTTTGGTTTCTCAAAAAAATAACCTTGAAATAAGGTGTAGCCCATGTCAACTGCTGCGTTAAATTCCTCCAGTGTTTCGACCTTCTCGGCCAACAGAGTGACCGACTGCCGTTTCAGTTGATTTGCCAGCCTTCTTTGGTATGTTTGGTCTGTCTGTCTGAAATCCACCTTGACGATATCAACATACGGTAAGACGTCTTTGAATTTTGGGTTTCCGACATAATCGTCTAGTGCCAGGGTATAGCCCTTGTCTTTCAAAAACTTCAGCTGAATCAGAAAATCGGCATCTACCACAACATCCTCCAAAATCTCCACGATGACTTCCTTCGGGTCTGTTACCTCGACAAAGCCGTCCATGATCAGATTTCGTGTGAAGTTGATAAATGCCGGATGCTGATTGGTCAATTTTGATAGACCAAACAAAAAGAGTGCATCGGACAGCAGACGGCATGTGGCGGAATCCCCATCGATGATATTGGCGACATTTCCACTGACTCCGTCCCGATACAAAAGCTCGTACCCACTGATTTTTTTGCGAAGATTGAAAATCGGCTGTCGCGCGATATATGCATACACTACGTCTATCCCCCCGTGGTTCAATTTTGGGGCCCTTAAGTCTTAACGGATGCTGCGGACCGAGATGGTGTCATTTTCCCGAAGAATTTGAGTGAACTGACCTTCGCTACCGTTGATCAGCAGGTTTACGGGCCGTGTTAGTTTTGAAAAGTCAAGATTGCAGTACTGTAAAATATCCATGAGATAATAGAAGTCTCCGGATGGCTTTGGGGGAAGCGTGAGTGGTTTTCCATTTAGAATCAGACTCAGTGGCTTTTGGGCTGAGCGGTCGACCGATTGCTCGGGCAGTTCGTTGATATCCGTTGGCAAAGTCGGCTGCTGAGTAGGTGCCGGCGTTGAAACCGTCACGATGACATCCCCGGTATGAACCCTGTCCTCCGGTGCGGCGTTGCTGCCGTTGACCAGTACCTCCCCGGAAAAATCGGGCCCCAGCAGTTCAGCCAAGGTTTTGGATGCGTCTGCGCCGGCTTTTGCCGGTGTAAACTGAATGCTGTCTCCGGCATGGACCACAGTCGACAGCAGCGCCTCTTTTCCGTTGAGCAGGATGATGGGCGCAACGGCGGGATCTCCGCGCAGAAACAGCCGCTCGCCATTCAGCGTAACGGTTAAATTTGCTCCCGTACGTCCGATCATATCTCCATAGGTGTAACCGTTCATCAACAAGATATCCCGCAGTACCAAACTGCCGCTTCGGAACAGCTTGGCGGGCGCTGAGTTGAGCAGAATGACATAGCTGTCATGAATCAGACCCAGAGCAGCGGAAATGGCGATGCCGAGCGGTGTGGCATACTCCGGATCGTTGAACGAATACTCAGAGGAAAACGCGCTTTTTGCAAAGTAGGTTCCGGCGACGGCCACGCGGGCCGAGTCCATGTGAAGTGCTTCTGCTACACACTTCTGCAGCCCATACAGCTTGCTTCCTCCGCCTGCCAGGAACACAGCGGAAGGCATGCTACCGTTCAGTTCCAGGATTCGTGCGCCGATCTCCTTGGCCAACATCTGCGCGGCCGGTTCGGTCAGCGACCGAAGCTCTTCCGTCGTGACCTCGTGCGGAATGCCTAAAATGTCGGTGTAGTGGGCCGGGCTGTCCGAGGACAGACAGGATTTCAATTGTTCTGCGGTTTTAAAATCTACCAGAAGACTGCGCATAAGAAGTTCCGTTACTTCATCCCCGGCTATGGTAGCCATGGTATATCCCACCACGCTTCCGTCACGGCAGACGGCAATGTCGGAGGTTCCGGCGCCAATATCCACCAAAACCAGATTCAAAAGCCGAAGTTCTGCAGGAATTGCCGCATTGAGCGCGGCAATTGGCTCCAGCGTCAGGCTGGAAACCTCAAGCTCAAGCTGTGCAACGACGGAATACAAACTTTCCACCACCTCGCGGGGTAAAAAAGTCGCCACCACATCGCACTCGATGTTCTTGCCGCTGTGCCCGATGAGCGTGGACATGGGATACCCGTTTAAGCGGTATTGGGAGACCGTGTAGCCCACCATATAAAGGCCGTTGTGCGTTTGATCCGGAAGTTCGGAAATGGCTTGTTCGGCCGTCGATACAGCCCCAGCCTCAAGCTGCGCAACGAGTTCCTCATCTATTTTTTTGGGAGCCTGAAATTCCAGGGTAAAACTGGCCCGTTCCGACTTCAGTGCCCGCCCTGCCGCAGCAACGCAGACCCGTTTCAGACGTAACTTTGAGCGCTCCTCCAGCCGCTGCATCACCACCCGGGCGGCAGCGGTTACTTGTTCAATGTCTTCAATTTGACCGTCCATCATCGCCCGGTGGGCATGCTCTTCTTCTTCCAGTTCCAAGACATGAAACCGGCCGTTTTCGGCCCGGCCCAGCACACCGATGACGCTGCGCGTACCGATGTCAAGCGCAAAAACAGTAGCTGCGTCCTGATCTTTATCATGTTCCGGCAAAATCATCACCTGCTACTTCAACATAGTTTGATGGTTACCCTTTTTTCTGAATATAGGCGGCCAGCGCCTTGTCCTCCCGCTTAATATGCGTGATCAGCCATCCACCGATATTATTGTTCAGCTTGTTCAGCATAATGGGGCTTGGTCCCTGCTTCATGTATTCCGTGGTCAGATCTGCAACGACTTTCTTATAGCCCTCGTGGAGTAGCTTGTGCCGCTCGTAATCTGGATAGCCGGATTGGAGCTGCAGCTGTTCTTCATGGCTGAAGTGCAGATGAACATACTGATTCAAAAATTGAATTGCCTTTTGCGCCTCACTGGCCGCGCCGCCGCGGATACAGGCTTCCAGCATGCGGTTGATTGCGTCGATCAGCTGGCGATGCTCGCTGTCTATGGCCTGATTTCCTGTTTCAATCGATGGATCAAATACAAACATAATAATCTATAAGTTCCTCTCTTATTTTCTTTGTTCGGCGTTTAAAATCCCAAATTTGCCTCTTTGCACATCGCCGACAATTTTTCCGTCCACAAGTGTAATCACCCGTTTGCACATGATGTTTACAAAACTGCCGGCGTGGGTTGCCATGAGAATTGTGGTTCCACGCTGATTCAGTTCACGGAGCAAATGCATGATATCCCAGATGGTATCGTCATTCATACGGTCTGTGATTTCGTCTAAGACCAGAATGGAAGGGCTATACAAGATTGCTTTGGCCAGTTCAATCCTGCGGCACTCGGAAATGGAAAATTCAAGTGGATACCGCAATTCACAGCCTGACATACCCACCAGGCCAAGAGCCTTTTGAACCGGCGGCTCGCCAAACAGCTTATACTTGAGTTTCTCCATCGTTTTGATCCCGGTCAGGTTATTGAGCACGGTCTTGGTTCGGACTAATCCGGATTCTTGCGGTACTTTGCCAATGGTATAGTACAGTTTTAGCTTTTGGTACCAGTTCGCATAGGCCAGATTGGTGTTGTCCAGAAACACGGTCCCGCGATCTGGCATGATCTCTCCCGAGATGAGCTGCAGCAATGTACTTTTCCCGGCTCCCCGGCTGCCAACAAAAAATACAAATTCCCCCTGCTGAATTTGCAGGGTTACATCTAACACAGCCGCCGTATTTCGGCCGTTTCCTTTATATAGCTTTGCAACATGTTCCAATCGAATCTTGGGCATTGGAGTGACTCCTTCAGAAGAAAGGCTCTGCTTTACAATTTTTCAGCTGTTTGTTATACTGACATCGTCAAAACAATCCAGACAGGGGGGGAAGGCTCCTTGAAACGGCCAAAACGAATGATGGTTGGAGCCTTTGTATTGGCTGCCATCTGTATTGTCACAATGGAATTATTATTCTGCCGTCGTGCGGAACCGGAGTTGTTTGAACGGATCGCCGCACCCTTCCTCCGCGTGTCGGAAACCGTTCAGGGTCAGGTCGAACGACATCTGTTTTTTTTATCCAATGTGTTCGCAGAGAATGGGGAATCAGAGGAATCTGAGGCTGACAGCAGCCAGGAAGTGCAAAACGATGCGCCTGGAATAAATCCAGCGATCACCGAGTTCAAAACGCAGGACAGCCGCTCGATTCTGACCGGGGGAAACGTACCGCTGATTTACTATAACCAGGGGGATGAGGATTGGGCGGAATGTCTGTTTGGTGAAGATCCCATCGGAAAATATGGATGTGGTCCCACCACCATGGCGATGGTGGTTTCCTCCATGACGGACAACGATCTGAATCCGGCACAGATGGCGGCGTGGGCAGCCGAACAGGGGTACAGTGCACCGCAAAGCGGCTCGTACCTGTCCATTGTAACGGGGACGGCGGAGGCCTTCGGATTGGAGTGCACACAGCTGGCCGACTGCACAGCCGAAACACTGCGCCTGCATCTGGCAACCGGAGGAATCATTGTGGCCCTGATGGGAGCGGGACACTTTACACAAACCGGACATTTCATCGTGCTGCGCGGGATTACGCTATCCGGGGATGTTCTAATTGCAGATTCCAATAGCCGGGAGAACAGTCTGGAGCTCTGGGATCCGCAGTTGCTTTTAGACGAACTTTCCGGAAACCGCGGCAACGGCGCTCCGCTGTGGAGGATCACGGCTGCGCCAACATAATTCGGTTGGGAAACCGCGTTCAGCTTTTTACTGAATGCGGTTTTTGGTTTGCTTGGGTAGGGGAGGCATTTACCCACGGCCATGTCTTTGTGCGGAAAAACCAATAGGCCTTCTCGGAAGGCCGGTGGCTATCGATATTTATGATAGAAGGAGCGTCGGCCGCCCAGGCGTTTGCTTACCTGCTTGTCAAGGTCCAGCGTCCGCTGCAGGAGCCGGTTGTTCTGTGCGACCTGTCCGCACAGCGGCTGCTCCTCGGGAGCTTTTGCGGGGCCTCCGTTTAGAAGAGCGCCCAGACAGATCGCCTCGTCTTCCGGAAGGGAGCAAAGAAAGGTTCGGATGCTGTCGTCAATCCCTTTGGCCTGCAGTACAGCATCCTGCCGCATGGCAAGAAGTATTTTTACGCAGACCGGATCGCTCCGCTCCGCCGCCTCGGACAACTGCCTGGTGAGCGAATAAACCTCGGTCAGAGCCAGGTACTGCCTCTGTTTTTGCGCTTGAAAGGAATCCATCGTCTCATTCTTCACGGTTGACCTGCCTTACAGTCCTTCAGAGCTTTTTTTGTCCGCCTCGCGGAATGTGTCCCGCAAGTCTGTGATCATGGGGCGGACTTGGTTTAAAACCGCTCGGTTGCGTCCTGCTTTCACGCGGCTGAGTTCATAGCAGAAAAAATCATACAGCCTGTGCAGATCATTGCTGATGGGATACTGCTGGTTCAGGGTGTCGTCCAGATGCCGGATGATTGCAAGACTGCGGTCAACCGAGGCGTCCAACAGGGGATAGTTATTTTGTTCCAGGGCCAAGTCACAGTAATGAAGCCGTTTGACCAATTCGTCATACAGCAGAAGCAGCAGCTCGCCTTGTGTCATGGTAAGAATCGATTGCTCTTTATAGCGCTGATAGTCGTTTTGTTCCATATCATTCCCCTGCCTGTCTTAGTAGCTGCTTGTGAGGCTGGACAGCAATGAACTTTGACTGTTCATGGTTGACATCAGCTGCTCCAACGCGGTGTACTGCCGGGTGTAGTAGTCGACCCGATCGCTCATTTTATCCTGCCATTTTTCAATCTCATCGCTTAAATCTTCCATTTGCGATTGAAGCGTATTGTCAAGCAGCGAAACCGAGGAGTACGTTGTACCCGCTTTTCGGACCAGAATGCCCGTACCGGCCAGAGAGGTGGAAGAATAGGCATCCAAGGTTTTTTTCATGTTGTATATCAACCCGTTGGTAGAGGAGCCGCTCTCTTTCGTTTTGGTAAAAATATCCCGAACGCTGTCCGGATCGGTGCTCAGCGCCTCCGTAAGGGTGGTTTCGTCCAGATTGAGGGTAAGCAGTCCGTCTTGGTAAGTGGTGGTGATGCCGATCTTGCTCAGGGTTGTGGTATCGCTTCCGCCTGGAGTAATGGCGGAGCGAAGGCGGCTGTATAGCGTGGACAGGTCGCTGTCACCGAACAAAATTCCCTGCTTTGCCTTTTCTTCATAGGTCTCGATGGCGCTGTCGGTCATATCTTCTTTGTCATCATCGGTCAGAGGACTGTATTTGGATCCGTCGCTCTTTGTGGCTGGCAAAGTGGAATACGTGCTCCGAAGTTCCGTCATCAAGGCGTTGTAATCGTCCACAAATGCCTGAATCGCGCTGATAATCTTGTCCGAATCCGCCGTGGTGGTAAAGGTCACCGCCTCGGTTCCGACGGCCACCTCGTCCCCCTCATAGCCGAAGGTGCCCAGCAGGGAAACAGACAGCCCGTCCAGATCCACCACGTTGGAGGCTCTGGTCAACTCCATGGTTTGCCCGTTGATCGTCGCACTGAACACGGCGTCTACACCAGCGGTAAACCCGTCTGAATACACCTTGTTTCCCTCGCCGTCGGTGACGAAGTTGCCGTCGCCGTCTACTTGGTAGGTGCTGCCGAACAGCTGGGTGGCCAAGCTGTCGGTCTCGCCGAAATCAATTTGACCTGCAGTGCCGGTTTCCGTGGAGGTGAAGACGAACTGGTTGGTGATTTTAGAATAGCTGACATTCACGTCTGCGTCCGCATTGCTGTTAATCGCGGTGATGACGTTTTCCAATGCCGTGTCCGCGCCGAAGGTTCCGAGGGAGACCCCATTGATGACCAGTTCCTGCTCGGAAAACGTGTCACCGAACAGATCACCCAGCGTTTTGCTTGTGTTCAGATAACTGGTCAGACCGTATGTTCCCAACCCGAGCTGCTCGCCCACGTCGGAGCTGACAGCCAGAGTAGAACCCTGCGCCGTTGTGAAGGTAAGCGCGCCGTCCTGGTCCCCTACCGCTATCTTGCCGGTGCCGAACGACTGTGCCAGCGCAGAGTTCAGACCGGTTACCAAATCCGCCATCGGGTCCGTGCTGTCCGTAAGGGAAGGGAGTTCAATGGTCTTGGCGACCCCGTCCAAGGTGACGCGGATGGATTTTCCGGAAAGATATTCCGCCATGTCCGCCTCATGAGACAGGGTGGTTCCATCCGAGACGGTAAAGCTGGTGACGCTGGTTCCGGACGTGAAACCCAGAGTTTCCTCAATGTTGCTGCTGGCGCTGCTGATGGAAACGCTGTTGCCTGCGGCCGTCAGGTCGGAAAAGCTTACGGTACCGTCGTCGGAGACGTCCACATCAATCAGCGTGTCGGCTTTTACATAATCACCCGAGCTGGTGGTGACGTATGTTTCGCCCAATTTATCCCGGATCCCCTGGGCCAGGGCCGCGGCATCTTCATAGGTGTCCAATTCGCCAAAGCTGAGTGAAATTTCCTTTGTCCCGTAAGTCAGGGTCATGGTGCCAGAAATGTTGCTGACCGATACCGGCGTGGACCAATTAAGTGCTGCCGTGGTGCTTACCAAGTTGCCGTCGACCAGCTGAGCCACCGAGCCATTCAGTTCCGTGTCTTCAAGGCTTACGGAATATTTGGCCGCGGAAGCCAACTGCTTGATGGCGTTGATCTGCACCTCGCTGCTGGTTTTTCCGGTTGCGGAGACCATGGCGGCATTCGAGCCGACTGTGGTTGTAACCACCGCCTTGTTAAAAAAACTTTGGCTGTATAAATTGGTGTCTGAAGTATAGGAGGTATATTTTTGAGTCATGGACACCATCTTGTCGATAATGCTCCGGTACGCGTCCTGTTTCCACTCAAAGACCTGCATCTGCTGCTGCAACGTCGCAATTTTGGTCTGATAGCCGGATACGCTGTTCTGAATCATCGTTTCGGTATCCAGACCACTGGCGAGTCCACTGATGATGTTTTGAGTTCCATAAATGCTGCTGCTGGTACTGGTGCCGGTAAGACTGCTAATCGATGCCACGAATTTCACTCCTTTAAAAAACGTATGAAAAAAACGTTTACAAAGCTATTCATTTTTCCATCATTTATATCGACATAGAATAGAGGAAAATGAAGAGGGCAGCTTTAATTTTTTTGGTTTTTCGTGGAGGGATCAAATTGAAGGGAATCATTGTGATTACAAATCAAAAGGGAGGAGCGGGAAAGACCACCACCGCCCTATCCCTGATCAACGCCCTGCATTTGCGTGGATTTCGTGTTTTGGGGGTGGATCTGGACCCGCAGGGAAGCCTGGGTTACAGCGCAGGGCTTGATATTGAGAACAACGCCACAATTTATGAGGTGCTGAAGGGGGAGACCTCCATCCGGAAGGCCATTGTTCAAACAGATCTGGGAGACATCCTTCCGTCTAATATTCTCTTATCCACTGCGGACGTAGAGTTCAATATGAGGGGGAGAGAATATCTGCTGAGAACGGAATTATCGAAGGTGGAAAATCGCTATGATTATGTCATCATTGATACGCCGCCCGCGCTGAATGTACTGACCGTCAATGCTTATGTCGCCGCTGATTCGCTCATCATTCCCATGGCACCTGAGATTCTGAGCCTGCTGGGAATTTCTCAAATCCGCGAGACCATTGAGACGGTTCAGAGCAATTACAACCCCAGCCTGAAAGTCCTTGGCATCTTGCTCAACCGATTCAATGCCCGGCTGACGCTGAATCGGGAGGTAGAGGAGCTGGCGGAGCGAGTGGCGCGGATGCTGGGGAGCAAAGTATTTCAGACAAAAATCCGTGCAAGCGTTTCTGTGGCCGAATCACCGGCGCACGGGCAGAGCGTGCTGACCTATGCCCCGACTTCAAAACCGGCCATGGATTACAGAGCTCTTTTGGATGAGATCATAGGCGTTGAAGAGGGCGGAAAGAAAGGTGATGAATAATGCCGACGGGAAAAAAACAAAAGACAAATAAAACTGCCCACGTATTAAATCTATTGGCGGGCGATTCCGAAGGAAAGATGGAGGGGCCGGGTTCCGAGGGGATCGGGGCAGACGTGCCACCGTATAAGCCAGCTGCGACCACCGTTTCTTTGGATCGGGTGGAGGAGCAGAAGCTGGAGGGACAAATCAAATCAGCGCTGGAGGAGACGTTTCATATGGAGAATCTTGAACAGACAAAAAAGCAGGGCCAGCGGGAGACATCTGCACCTGCTGACCTGCCGGATGCACCAAGGACGGAACCTGACGAACAGGCGGAAGCAAAGTCTGCCGGTCAGTCGGAACCGGAAGAGGAGTCTGCTTCCGTACAGGCTGCCAATCCGACGGAGACGGAAGCGGATGCTTGCCAGTCGCCATTGGAGCTGCAGGGGATTTCCTGCGTCAACGTGATGCGTGCACTGGTGGAAGAAAAGGTGGATAAATACATCCGGCTGTTCGGGCTTTGCACCTGCCCCCGCTGCAGAATTGATGTGATAGCTCTGGCCCTGACCAATCTTCCGGCGAAATATGTTGTGATCGGGGAGCACAAACGAATCCCCATGCTATCGGTCTATGAGGGACGTTACAATGCTGCGGTTGTTTCACAAGTGATGTGGGCCTGTAAGAAAGTGATGGACAATCCGAGACACCAGTTGTGATGATTCGGGCCAGAGCCGCCGGCGGCTCTGGCCCGCTTAATGCTCTCCTTCGGTTCCGTGAAGCTGGGTTAACACGGTGAGCAGCGATTGGGGCTGGGAGGATCCGCTGGCGGCTTCCCGATTTGCATCCATGGCGCCCAAAAGTTCGCTGCGAAGGATGGGCACTTCTTTTGGAGCTTCGATTGCAAGCCGTGTCCCGTTGAGGTCGGAGGAGAGAACCGTAATTTTGATGTCAGCTCCGATCAGGAACGTTTCGCCTGGTTTGCGTCGAAGAATCAGCATAGTATGCCAGCCCCCTGACGTTCAAATTCCGACAACAGGTGGCGCATTCCATATGCTCCGCTGTCCAGAATCACCTGCATTGCCTTATGCGTGTGTGGGTTGATTACAACGGGACACTTCAAGTTCACAGTGCTGTCCGCCACCGGATTTTTCACCGCGCAGAACACATAGAAACAAAGCTCGCGGATCGTTTCCGCCTCCATGGTTTGCAAGTCCTCCGCAGAAAGCTCCGGTGTATAGGCAGCGGTCAGCGCAAACGGATCCATTGCGACAAACGCCAGTCCCGGCGTGCGCATACTTTGCAGACAGAGCAAAGTTCCATTGCTTCCGGCAAACGGCAGCAGAAGAAACGCTTGCTCATCCTCATAAGCAAACAGCCCCTTCGGGAAGGATAACACATCTTCGGGATCATAATCGATGGATCCAAAATATTTTGTAGATAGGTTCAAGTCTACGCCTCCTGCTTTTAAGGCGAGGGGAGTCGAGCCCGACTTGCCTCAGCCTTGTTAAATTCACGCCTGACTTTGTTGTCGTCCTCGGCATGCGCCGGTATACCGTCGTCCTCCGCCGCGTCAGACGCGAATTTCCAGTCGGCTGAGGTCGAAGAGTTTTTTGCCGCATTGAGTGTTCCCAGCGAGGCAGACGACGCCGGCGGGCTAACGCCCTCCAAGGAGAAGAACGAAGCTGGGGGCGCTCAAGGAGAACAAAAAACCGGGTTGGGTTCAACTCCCCTGGCCTTAAGCTTCTACATCCAGCGGTACATAGCCGGGATCGGCGGAAGGGGGGACATAAATCGGACCGCCCACATACTTGATGATCACGTCCGGCATCTGCTTGATGGAAATTTCGATATCACCGGGGACAAACTCAAACTCGCCGGAACCGATCTTCCAGTCAAAATTCAGTTTGTCCATTTCGTAGCGGATCTGCATCTGGCCGTCCTCCCACTGGATGTCGGGGCCGGTGGCGGGCAAAAAGGTCAGACCCACGTTTGTCATAACATTCTTTTCCAGCGTCTCTTTCGCAAACTGGGATATGGCATCCTTTCCAACCTTTGCATCCAGAAGCAGCTGTCCTTGGCGCGCATACGTTGCTGTGGCTTCATAGGCGGCCTGTTTTCCCTTCTGCGCGGACTGCTCTACGCTTTGCATCGTGGTGGGGCAAATGGAACTTCTGGCTTCAAAGGTATCCAGACGCAGCCGGATGGGACGGCTTTTGATGTTCAAGCCGCCCTCGGTCCGGCTGATCTCCATTTCTGCCGTCCCACCGGTATATTGCAGCGAAGCATCTTTGATTTTCATCTGAAATTCAATGGGGATCGTTTTAATTTCAATTAAAGGATCCATTGGATCAAAACCCTCCCGTTTGTTAGTGAGACAGGTGTGGGGCCGTGTCTTGGATTTGGAGCTTAGTCCATATAATCCAGCAGTGACTGAGACAGGACGCTGGTTCCTACCTGCAATGCCGCGTTGTAGCAGTATTGCGCCCAAGCCATGGATGTAATCGCGTCGGCGGAGTCCATGTCCTCGATGCCGGTGAGCTGCTCGTTTAACGTGTCCTTGGTGCTTTCCAGCCGCGTTACGTTGGAGTTCAGAAAGGTGGCCTGAGAATCCAGCTTGGTTTGTTGGACGCTTAAGTCGGATAGAGCCGTTTGGAGTTTGTCGGTCAGCCGGTTGGCGTCCTCCTCGGCCTTGGTGGACGCAAAGTCGCCGGTGTCCGAATCACAGTTGGATAAAATGGTCCCCAGCTGCTTCATGATGGAAACAATGTTTTTGGGATCTCCGTCCTCATCCACGCCGTATCCCAGGTAAGTCAGCCCGGAAAGGGCGGAGTTGAACGCGCTGGACTCGATCAGTGAGCCGTCATCGGCCTCCTCCAGGCCAAGGCCGATGTCGACATATGTGGTCTCGCCCGCCATAGCCGCCAACGAACCATACCCATCAGCGGTCGATTCCGCATCCACGCTGACCCCGCGGTACTGCAAAGTACCGTCATCTCCCCAGGTGAACGGGACATTCAGTCCGTCGGCGCCTGCAAAGACAAAGTTGTCACCATATGTAGTATTCATGGTTTTTACCACGGCATCCGCAGTGCTCAGCAGAGTTTGGCCCAGAGATTGGCGGCCGGAAGCCGTGGAGTCGGTGAGGCCGCGCAAGGCGGAAACATTGGCCAAATCGTCGCCCAGGTCATTGACGACGTCGTCAATCGCTTCCCAAGCGGTATTGAACTTATTGATCACGGAGTTGTTGTTTGTAATTTGCGCCGTGGTGCGCCACATGGACCGGCGCAGCTGGAACGCCTGACTGGCCGCGGCCGGATCTTCGGCATAGGAGTTGAAGTTCCGGTTGGTAAGCACTTTTTCGGTGGCGCTGTTTAACGTGTTCCGAGAGCGCATCAGGTTCGATTTATAGATATGAAGGGATCCGTTGGTTGTCACACGCAGGGACATGTTACATTCCTCCTTACAGCCCGACCCGGCCCGTGCCGTTAATCAGTTTGTCCAGCATCTCGTCGACGGTAGTCATCAGGCGGCAGGCAGCGGAATAAGATTTTTGATACTGCATCATGCCCATCGCCTCGTCGTTCAGATCCACACCGGAAACCGCATCCCGGTCGACATAGAGCTCATCCGCCGAAGCGGAGTAGTTCTCCAGCATGGCGGTTGTCGTCTTTGTATCATTGGCCAGTACGGAGGAGATGTTGGTCAGCATGCCCTGAAAACTGCCGGTATAAAACGGCGTGTCCGCGGTCGGAGCGTCTTCGCCGGCCGGGAGGTCGCCAGGGGCGTAATCCTGGTCCGCCGTCATGAGATAAAGGATGTGGACCAGGTTGGAATTGTCTGTGCTCTGCTCCTGCTCCTGCGCTTGTTTAGACTGAAGCAGCTTCACAGAGCCGTCCGCCCAGCTTTTTGCGATGGAGATGTTCGACGCGGTAATCTCATCCGTCTCGTTGCCGTTTCCGCTGTTGCTGAACAGTACTCCACCGTCATAATAGGCGTATTCCGACTTGAGTGTATATTCGGAGGGATCGGTGGTGATGTTGCCGTCTGCATCCAGAAAGTCACCGGTTCCGTTCGTCTCATAAATGACGTCCGGGGCCAGCGTATTTGCCTCGTTCAGCACGGTGGAAAATTTATTGGCCAAAGCGTCCAGCGCGTTTTGATAATATGGGATACCGCGCTTGATGGCTGCGTTGGAGTCCGCGGCGAGATCGTCTGCAGAGGCGTATTCCCCCTTCTCCGTCAGCAGCTCACGCACAGCCTGGAGAGATCCGTATAGGTCGTTGTCCGAAAGGGCTAAGGCCACGGAGCCATCCGGCACCTGATCATTGGCGTTTGTTAGCTCCGACAGGACAAGATCGAAGTTGGAGCTGTCTTCCAGAATTGGGTTGCCGTCGCCGTCGGTTCCGGTCTCTACCTGAGCAATGGACAGCTGCGTGGCAAAAACCCCGTCAATCAGAGTCGCGTTCTTAGTGGAGCTTGCGGAGTCATTCCCCGCCAGCTTAATGACCAGCTTTTCCACCGTCAAGCCGCTTCCAAGATCCTCCTGCCCATAGGTGACATCAATCCGGACATATCCCGACAGCTGGTCGATCAGCTGGTTTCGCTGGTCTTTCAGCTCAAGCGCATCGCCGCCGTGGATTTCGCTCTTGCGGATGGAGCTGTTCAAATCCCGAATGCTGGTGAGGATGGAGTTGACCGTGTCCAGATCCTGCCGAAAGGACTCCGTCTGGTTTTCCATCAGCGTACTAAGTTTATCGGCGTATGTGTTGAACAGGGAAACCAGGGAGGAGGCGGAGGAGCGCACCAGGGTATCATATTCATCGCTTCCGGCGCCCTCGGTCACCAGGTTTTCGATCTGCTCGATGAGATCGTTCAACTGCGCTTCTACCACGCCTTCGCCATCATCGCCCATCCCCACTTCATCCAAAATACTGGACAACTGCTCCAGACCGGATAGTTTTGCGTCCATCGCGCCCACGCTGGATTGCTCATTCCGATATCGGATATCCAGATAAGGATCCCGGAACTGGGATACTCCTGTGACCAGCGCACCGCTGCCGATTCGGACGTCCAGGCTGGATTGATAGCGGTCGGCGCCGCCTAAGTATAGGCTGCTCTGGTCAAGAGACTGACGCGTATAGCCGGAAGTATTGACATTGGTGATGTTGTTGCCGACGACTTCCAGCGCTTTCTGGGAGGCATAAATGCCCAGCCTTGCGGTGGTAAAGAGGCCAAATGTGGAAAGGCTGCTCAAGTTGTACCACGTCCTTCCGGATTTGTTCACGCTATTCTGCCGCGGAATTTGGGTGCGTTCCGTGGAGGGGCGGACTTCTGTTCGGGTCAAAACAATGGAATCCGTTTGACCGGCTGCATAACACCCCGCTTAGGCGCGGATGTCTGTTTTTCGCTTCAGAGGTTCCACCGGCTGCTCCAGGGAGCGTTCCGCCAAATACCGCTCGATTTGATGGAGGTTGCATTCTAATGTCGTACGCGCCGTTTCCGAGGCGGCGGTGTAGATGCGGTATTGAGATTGAAGACGCGCCACAATGTCCCGCGTCTTCGGCAGCAGGGAAGGGGGGCAATGGCCCGGAAGTCCGGACAGCGGGACCCCGGTCAGGCCAAGCTGGGCCAAGAGGACCTCGCGTTTTTGATCGATGCCTTTCAAAGCCAAGCTGAGCGCCTGCTCCTCATTAATACAAGCATTCAACTGCGGAAGATCGTCTCTTCTCACGGCTGCCGCTTTGGTTTTGGAAAGTTCCGTGAGCCGTGCAAGCGTTTTGCTCAACGACTCCAGGAGAGACAGATATTCGTTGTACGGAGTGGTTTGTTCCATGACTAATCCTCTTGCATCAGCATTCTGCGCGCAATGGCAGCCGGATCGGGTTTGTATTCGCCGGTCTGGACCTGGCGGCGCAGCTCTGAAATCGTGTTTGTTGAAGTGGCCTCCTGAATCTCCTTGGAAAGTTTGGTTTTCAACTCCGCTTGAAACGAGGAGGTGTCAGTCTTCTTCGACGTGATGGTAATCTGATCGAAGTGCCGCCCCGCATCCTGACGCGAGGAAACGGCGTCGGTGAGCCGTGCATCGTGAGTCGATGTGGTATTGTAACCGGACGGAATGCCAGCTCCGGGTAGAATCTTCATAGCAATCCTCTTTTCCGGGAATTCGGCAGAACGAATCCCTGCTTCTATTTATCGGATCAACCGCCCGAAAAATGAATAGCGGATGGGGTGTATTTTTATGTTATTTTTAGGTGTTGAAGCAGAATGCCCGCAATAGTTTCACAAGAGGCCTGGGCCATGACCGCCCCAATGTCGTACGCAACCCCAGGCATCCCATACACCACGCTGGACTCCTTGTCCTGCCCGATGGTAAACGCACCCTTTTTGCGCATTTCCAGCAGGCCGGATGCACCGTCACGTCCCATACCCGTCAGGATAATCCCTACTATACGGCACCGCACGGTTTCCGCAATCGAAGAGAACAGAGCATCTACCGACGGCCTGTGTCCGCTTATCTTTTCCTCCTTGGTACAGCGGACGCAATACCCGCCTACCGGCGTGCGGGCGACACGGCATTGAAAATCTGCCGGCGCCACCAGAACCAAGCCGCGCTTGATTTCATCGCCGTCTTTTGCCTCACGGACCTCCATTTTACATAAGCGGTCCAGGCGATCGGCATACATTTTGGTAAATCCGGGGGGCATATGCTGGACGATCACCATCCCGGGAATGTCTTCCGGAAGACGGCGCAGCACCTCCAGTGTGGCCTCCGTCCCCCCGGTGGAAGCGCCAAGCCCGATGATAGCCTGCCCAATCGCCGAGCTGCCCAGCGCCGGCGCAGAGGATGCCGGTACAGATGAGGAGACGGGCCGCCGCACCTTGGCGTGGGCAGCAACCTCCACTTTCTGGGCCAGGGCCGATACAAAGGCGTCCATGCTCTGGGTGCCGTCAGGTTTTCGCACAAAATCAATGGCTCCGGCGTGCAGCGTATCGAACACGCCTAAACTGAGGGAGGACACCAGGACGACCGGAATCGGATGTTCCGGCAGCAGCTTTTTCACCAAGTCGATCCCCGTCATCCCCGGCATCTGCACATCGCAGACCATAACGTCCGGATTGAGCTGATTGACCTTGTTTTGGGCATCGATCGCGTTGATGGCATAGCCGGCGATTTCAAACGATGGGTAAGAACTCAACCCGTTCATGATGACTTTCCGTGCCAGCAGAGAATCGTCCACCACCAGAACCCGTATCTTTTTTCGCGTCGATTGCATGTTGCAAACCTCTCCTCTATGCAGGTCACCGCTTTTGAAAAATGGACGTTGAAATGCGGTTGTATGGTGTGTCCGGCCCTAAATTCTCGGACAGGCTGATGATCAGATAGCCGCCCGGTGCGGTAGCTTCGTAAAAACGATTCACCAGTTCGTTTTTTGTGGTTTGATCGAAGTAAATCATGACGTTGCGGCAGAAAATGACATCAAATTTCCGTTTGAATGTAATTGGTTCCATCAGATTAAATTGACGGAAGATCACATTATTCTTAATGGAGGGAGCAACCGCAAAACGCCCGTCGGAAGTTGGAACGAAGTAATTTTTTTTCCAGTTTGCCGGGATGGTGTCCGGCAGTTCATAGACGGCGTGTTGAGCTTTGTCCAGTGCGGCCATGGACAGGTCGGTGGCCAAAAGCCGCGTGTCCCAGGCAGGGGTGCGAGAACCGAGATAGTCCTTGATGTACATGGAAATGTTGTAGGGTTCCTCTCCAGAAGCACAGCCGGCGCTCCAGATTGCCAGAGACTTGTCATTCTGATGCCGCAGGACGACCTGCGGGAGAATCGTGGATTGAAAGAAGTCGAATGTTTTCGATTCCCGCATAAAATAAGTGTAGTTGGTGGTCAGTTTGGACAGAAGCTGGTTGATATCCTCACTGGTTCCCGTTGTAAGAAGGTAGTCCACATATTCGGAAAAGCTCTGGAATCCCTTGCTTCTGACCGTGTTCCCCAGCCTGCTTGTAATCAGTTGACGCTTCTGATGCAGGTCGATCCCGTAGTTTTTCCGGACAAACTGAACCATCCGGTGAAAATCCTGATCGGAGATGGCCGGGGATGTAAAGAGTCCGTCCGTTCCTTCGTTACGCATGGCGCAAAAGACCACAGTCCAACACCATCATTGTGCCGCCCCCGTTTGGCAGAGTACACATGCCGGAAATCAGTTTCGGAGCGTTTTGAGATGGTACAGGGAGGATGGAACCCTTTGGAAGATCCACAATTTGCTCGACCCGGTCGGTCAGAACGCTGAGCTGCGTTCCGTCGATATTCAACACGATGGTGCAGTAGGTATCTCCCGGCTTTCGCCCGAGAAGAAGACGGAGGTCGAGAATTGGGACAATCTGCCCCCGGAGATTAATCACCCCGCGGATGTGTTCCGGCAGCATGGGTAAATGGGTAATGGGGGTCTGTGTGATAATATCCATGACATAATCGGTTTTAATGCCATAAAGCAGCCCGTCGGAAACGAAAATAAGATATTTTTCGGTATCAGATGCCCGCACGTCATCCGGGGATGCGGGGCCAAATTCGTCCGTCTGGACGAATTGCATGGTTTCCTCTAACATAAGTACAACGTTCCCTTTCTCTCTGTTGGGTCCGCGGGATCAGGACCGTTCCGCAGGGCAAATATTTGCAACATCAAGAATGATGCTGATATTCCCATTGCCTAAAATGGTGCAGCCTGAAATCCCAAAATTTTTGATCCCATAGTCGTTTACAAAGCTGGGCAGAGGTTTGACGACCACTTGCTGCTCGCCTACCAGCTGATCCACAAACAGGCAGCAGGAGCGCCCTGCCGATTCTACCCATAAGAGAATTCCATCTTCCACGGAGTCTACCCCACTTTCCAGTCGGTAGAACTCTTTGATTCGGACAATGGAATAGAAGTGCCCCATCAGTTCGATCATTTCACCCTGTGATGCGTCGCGGATGATGTCGCGTTCCGAAACCCGGAAGATCTGTCGGATGTTATTGACCGGAATCGTAAAGATAGAGCTGCCTGCGGATACTTCCATCCCGTCCATAATTGCCATAGTAAGCGGAATTTTCAGGGTTGTGGTCATTCCTTTTCCCTGTTCGCTGGTAATGGTAACGGCTCCGCCTACGCGCTCCACGTTGCTTTTGACCACATCCATTCCCACGCCGCGGCCGGAAAACTCCGTTACTTCCTGGTTGGTGGAAAAGCCCGGCATCAGAAGGAAATTCAGGATATCCCGGTGCGAATACTCAATTCCAGGCTGGGCCAAGCCCTGCTGGAGTGCTTTTGCCAGAATTGCCTCGTCATCCGCGCCGCTGCCGTCATCCCGAACCTCGATCACGACTTCGCTGCCCGTGTGCTGAGCGGACAGTACGATGTGCCCGACCGGATCTTTGCCTGCGGCGATCCGAGCCTGCGCGCTGTCCTCAATTCCGTGATCCATGGAATTGCGCACAATATGCATAATGGGGTCGCCGATGCTGTCGACGATGGTTTTATCCACCTCGGTCTCCTCGCCTTCAAGGATCAGCTCAGCCTGCTTGTCCAGCTTTTTCCCCATATCCCGGACGATGCGCCGCATTTTTTGGAAGGTCCCGGAAACCGGAACCATACGCAGGGACATGGACACATCCTGCAATTCATCGGTTAATGCCCTTAACTGCCGTGCGGCCTGGGTGAAATTGTCCAGCTTGAGTCCCTGTAAATCCGGGGAGGAGGTGACCATGGATTCCGTAATGACGATTTCCCCCACGACATCCATCAATTTATCAAGCTTGCTCAGATGGACGCTGATCAAGCTCTCCTTCACACCGTTGTGGGGCTGCTGCTGAGAGGAGGATGGAGAGGCGGAGGCGACCGGTAATTGGACATCCGCGCCCTCGGCCTTTTTTGTGCCGTTGTGCACAGTGTTTTGAGCATTGTGTGTCGCGGCCTGCTCCGGAGCCGGTGTCTCGACAGTGTCAAACAATTGGTAGGTGCGCACGGAACCGGAGGCGGTTACGGCGGGAAGCGCCTGCTTTCGGTCTTCCTCGGTCCGGAAGCGAAGCAGGAAACCGTGCTCAATAATAAAGGAAGCGGCGTCCGGATCTTCCCTCGGATGGGCGGGATAGGACTCAAACTGGGTTTCCTCGCACAGTTCCTTTACGGCGTCCGACAGCATCATGGCACGCAAATGTTCCATTCCGCTTCCTTCATCAAAAAAGACCTGAAGGGTATAAGGAAATGCGCTGCCGCAATCGGCCGTGGTGTCAGACTGCGTCGGCACGCTTGCACATTGTGCCGCCGGGGGATCCTGCGGTTCCTCGGGCGATTCCCCCTGAATTTTTTTGGAAAACCTATTAATTTTTTCAAGGAAACTGTCGATAGATTCAGTAGGGGATTCGTTGTTTTGCAGCTTCCCCACTTCCCCCCGGAAAAAGTCGATGGACTGAAAAATCAGTTCGAACAGTTCGGGGCGCAAATGATCTGGAATCCCATCCATCGTTTTCTCTCGGATGATATAAAACAAGTCTTCGATGCGGTGTGAAATTGTCATCAGAGATTGAAATTCCATCATGGCCGAAGAGCCTTTTATGGTATGCATAATTCGGAATATCTCATTCACATCATCTTGAGAGAAGGTCCCCGCTTTTTCGGCGGCTAAAACCAAGTCGTCCAGTTGCTCCAGAAGCGTGTTCATCTCAAAGAGGTAAGCTTCCATCAATTCGTTTCCCATCATAGATCTCTCCGCTTTCTTCGCAAATGTTTATCATTTGTTCGGCTTCATAATGAAGCTCCTTATACTTTTATCGGCACTACGACATAGAAAATTAAGTGTTTTCAGCAAATATTTTTTTATTAAAATTATACGCGTTATACGCGGCAATCAGGAAGAAAACAAGCCCCATAGTCCAAAGGTGCTTTCGGCATCGTTGAACAGGACCGTTTGGGCTTGATCGAGACAGTCAAAAGACGGTGGCTGCCGCCGCGGTTCCGCCGCACAGATTGAAATCAGGGATAGGAGTCGATAACATGCCGGATCTATTGGGCCCGACAAAGCCGGTTCCAGGCTATGACAGCACCGGAGGCAAAACACCCCAAGTTGTTCCGAATGATTCAAGTGTCCGAAATCTGGTGGAACCGGCCCGCGTCACGCGTCCGGACGGACGCACAGAGGGGCAGGACGCAGGGGACAACGGCGCATCCTACCGCGTGCGGTATGAGTCGAATTTTTTAGCGTTCATCCAGCGCTTGAAGCAGACCCCTGAGCTTGCGGAAACATGGATTCGTATTCTTCAGCAAACGGATGCGCAGGCTGCCGCCGGAATGGGAGAGAGTCTGGCTGCTGAGCTGTCGCAGATGGCGGAATTTCTTCGCATGGATGAGAGAAGGCTGATGGCGTTTCTCCAAAACCAGATGAAAAGTGGGACACGGTTCAGTGGCCCGCTGTTTCAGATGCTGCGCACCGCATACGCCAATGCACACAGCGAGGAGTTGCAGACGGATATTTTGCAATTTTTAAGGCGGTTCAGCGACTATTCCTCCACCCCGCACCTGGAAGAACGGATCAGCCGAATGCTTTACGAGATGAGCAAATCCCTTCCGGCGCGCTGGTGTGAACGGCTGCTTTCCATCGGGGCGCAGTTTGAAAATGGGCGTGCCGCCGGAGATCGGGCCGGGAACCTGGCCCTGCTGCGCGAGCAGGTGTTTCCCTTAATGGCCGGATATGTGGGAAGCACCCATGACCAGGGGCGGGCACGAGGGATTCTTTCCATGCTGACGCTGGATCTGGTGCGCTATGAAAACGGAGATGAGTCCGGCTTGATCCAGGCGTTTCGCCGGTTGGGACGCGACGGCGTGTTCTCCGAGGAACTGCGGCAGCTTTCCAATGAAGACATCCTTCCCATGCTGAAGAACAGCGAGTGGTTCAAAGCGGCGAACAACAATCCATTTGCAGATCACCTGGCCGAAATCGCCGCCCGGGCACTCAGAGGGGAAGGAGGAGCCGGCGCGCAGGAGGCGTTTGGAAGCTTTTTGTCGTCGATTCTGGTCAACGAGAGCGTGTACATGCCACTCAATCATATGATTCTGCCGCTGGAGTGGAATGGACGGTCTGTTTATTCGGAGATGTGGGTGGATCCGGATGCGGAGCCGGAAAAAAGAGAACCGGGCTCCAGGGCACAGCGGATTCTGATTCAGATGAATGTGCAGGGGATGGGCGCCTTTGATGTGCTGCTGAACGTGCAGAACCATGAGGTCGCCTTACAGGTTGCGTGTCCCGAAGCGGTAGCCTACTTCTCGGAGAAGGTAGCCCGTACACTGAGTGATATTTTGCTGAGAAATGGATTTCAGCCGGGCGCGGTTCGTGTGGCCGCGCGGAAAAAGCCCCTGGTCCTTTCAGAGGTGTTTCCAAAACTGGTTCAAAGGACGGATGGTGTAAATGTCAAAATCTGATCGAACGGCCGGGAAACCGAGCAGGCGAGCCGTGGCACTTCAATATGGAGCCGGTGACGCGGCTCCGGTAATTGTGGCCTCCGGAATGGGATATTTGGCGGAAAAAATCGTGAACGTTGCGGTGGAACATGAAGTCCCGGTTTATGAGGATGATTCACTGGCGACCATCTTGACCCAGTTTCATCTTGGACAGGAGGTCCCTGAGGAGTTATACCAAGCAATCGTGGAAATTTACACCTATTTTCTTAATTTTGATCCGCAGCACCGCGGCCAGCGGGACCAAGACGGCGGGGACGCCGCCCAAGGATGGGCGGATATGCGGGAAACGGAATGAAGGGGGATGAGCTCTATGCTCAACAAGACAGAAAAACCTCGGGAGCCCATCTATCTTTTGATGGATCGCTCCTCTCAGCTGCTGGCCAGCGCAGTTTGTGACAGCTCCCCGCAGGAACCGAACATGCAGATGCGGATTATAGATGGACGCAAAGAAGATGTGGTGGCCAGCGAAATTGTGCAGGTGTTTTCGCTGTGCGCGGACCGGCCCGCCCGCTTGGGCCGCGTCATCCACGCCTATCGGGATACCGTTGTCCTGGAACCTCTGCGGCTGCTGGGGGAGGATGCACGGCAGAATCTGCGGATGCCGGTGGATTTTGAAAGCTTTGTTTACCTGAAAGCCGGCGGCAGAGCACCGATTCAGGCCAAAGATCTGAGCTGCGAGTCGGTTGCGTTTTTCTGTGAACGGGAAATTAAGATTGGGGAGCAGGTGGAGATTGTGATCCCCATCACAAAAGAAGCACCCTTAATTCTAAGATGCGAAATTTTTCGGCTGGGCGCGGAGACCGGAGCGCGCAGGCTGTATGCGGCAAAATTTCTTGATATGATGGATGAAGAGGAGTCTCGGATGCGGGAAGCGGTCTTTAGTGTGCAGCTCAAGCGCGGACCCTACTCACAACAACTGCTGCAGCGAAAGGAAGAGGGAAAAAACCGTGATGAGCATCTTTGAGCGAGGGAATACGAGACTCAAAAGAAGTCTCTTTTTTGTTTTGGCCCTGTTGGTTGTTTCGGCGGCTGTTTTTCTTCCGGGCGGGAAGGCTTTCGCTGCGGGAGACGGGGGCTGGATGCAGCCGTCGCTGGATCAGCTGGTGGAATGGGGCGTGATGACAGGGTACGGCGATGGAAATCTCTACCCCAACAGGGCCATCACGCGGGCCGAGTTCGTTGCGATGGTGAATCGCGCGTATGGCCACATGCAGGCGGGGGCAATACCCTTTCAGGATGTCTCTCAATATGCATGGTACGCCGATGACATCGCAATTGCCTATCGTTCCGGGTATTTCAGCGGGACATCGGCCAATGAGGCGTCCCCTAACGCAATGCTGACCCGTGAACAGGCCATGGTTCTGCTGGCCCAAAACATGCGTTTGGACGAAGTGGCCGGCGAGGTAACGGAATTTTCCGATGGAAATCAATTCAGTTACTGGAGCAAAGGGTACGTTAAGGCTGCCGTCCAGATGGGGCTGATCAGCGGCTATACGGATGGTACCTTCCGCCCGAAAAGCTATATCAGCCGCGGTGAGATGGCAGTGATTCTGGCCAAGGCAGTGGGAACCCTGATCAGTGAGCCGGGAGAACAAACCCTTTCCGGTGTGTTCGGCAATGTAACGATTACCGCGCCCAATGTGACGCTGCGCAACACCACCATTGCCGGCGATCTTTATATCAGCGGCGGCATCGACCTTTCCGATGTGATCCTCGAGAACGTGAATGTGCTGGGGCGTATCATCGTGGCCGGAGGCGGTGAGAGCGAAAACAGCAATGCCAGTATTGTTCTGCGCAACGTGGACGCCCAGGAGCTTGTGGTGGACAGCATAAACGGACAGTACGTGTCGTTGAGCGTGGAAGGGGATTCTCAGATTGAGGAGACCACCGTTCATTCTCCGGCTTATATTCAGGATCGGACCGGTGCGGACCAGGGCCTGAGTTCAATCGTTTTGGACGGGGAGAGCGGGGATGCCTTCAGTCTGGCCGGAAACCTGAAGACAGTGGTCAATAAAACACCAAAATCCACGCTTACCATTGCGCAGGGGACGGCGCAGACCCTTACCGTAGATGAAGCGGCAACCAATTCCGGATTGGTCATCGGGACAAATGCTGCGGTGAAAACCCTGAATTTGGATGTGGGGACAGCGGTGACTGGGACGGGGGATGTGGAAACCCTAAACGTTTCGGCTGCGGGCACGTCCACATCGATGCTGCCGGATACGATTGCCATTCGCCCCGGGATCACTGCCAAAATCGCAGGCCAGACCATGGATACCGCCATCGGAAAGGAATCCTCGGCTGACCCACGCCTGCTGGCGGGCTACCCGAAGGCCAGAGATGTGGCGCCGACCGCGTTCAGCGCGGTCTTCAGCGGAAACAAGAGCGGCACGGTCTACTGGGCGGTTAGCTCGATTGCCGATGGGTCTGTGGGCGAGGACGATTTGATCGCTCCGCCCTCCTATGGTTCACTGATTGTGAAAAGCGGATCGGTTAAACTGAGCGCGTCCGGCACGGAGATGACTGCCAAAGTCTCCGGCCTGACCACCGGCGGATCGTATTATTTGTCGGCAATCCTGGTCGATGCACGGGGGAACCGAAGCCCGGTGAAGGTGAGCTCCTTCTCTACTCCGGACAACACCGTCCCCGCGTTTGCCTCCGGATATCCATATATGAGCAAGATTACATCCGACAGCGCCCAGGTCACGGTGATGGCCACGAAGAGTTGTAAGCTTTATTATGCGCTGCTGCCAAAGGGAAGTACGGCCCCCAGCGCCGCGGAATTTCGCGCCGCCGCGGTGACCGGGAATTTAGGCTATGGCGTATCGGATTTGACGAAAAACGTCACCGATACCTTCACCGTCAACAGTCAGGCGCTGAAGGAACTGGTCTCCTATGATCTATACCTGTTTTTAAGTGATGCGGACGGGACCAAAAGCTCGGCGGTGAAGAAAATCACCTTTACGACCGTAGACGGGACGCCGCCCGTGTTTCAGACGATGCTGACGGTAAACTCCGTCAAAACCACGTCCCTTGGCCTGCTGTGTAACCTCAATGAGCAGGGAACCGTATATTGGGTTGCGGTAAAGTCGGGAACCGAGTATCCCAAACCCGCTGCGGGCAGCGCCACGTATACGGATAAGGCGGAATTTCTCAAGACGGATTATGCCAAGCTCCAAGTCGTTTCCGGAATGAACGGGCTGAAAAGCGGAAAAGTTTCTGCAAAAGCCAATACCGATGCCACAGTTACCATCAGTGGGTTGGAAGTAGAGACTGCCTATGATATCTATTATGTGGCGGTAGATACCGCCGGGAATTATTCCGAGTCGGTCTGCATGCTCACGGCAAACACACTGGACAATGTCGCGCCCACTGTGGAACAGAAATTCACCCACTACGAAGGAACGAACACGACGACCCCGTATGCGGATACCGATGTGCAGATCCTGTTCAGCGAGGGAGTACAGCAGTATTCCACCAGGAAAACGCTGCTGAGCCTGTATCAAACGGTGCAAAGCTCCACAGGAGCTGCGCTCGTCCAGGCCAAGGAGGAGCTGGCTGCTGCCCTGAGCGGTACAATTCTACTGTACAATGCCACCGGAACCGGGCCGGCCGTGTTGGCGGAGGAGCGCACCTCGGCCAACGAGGACAGTACCACCTGGGTCATTGACTACCGCAACGCCAAGGTGACGATGGACGGAGACGGAAAGCTAACCGTTACCTTCCCCGGCTCCGGAACGGATCGAGCCTTGAATCTGAGCAGCGGCAGCACCTACTATTTCCAGATTACGGACATTGCGGATACCTCCTCGGCCATGAATCTGATGGGAGATACCACCTTAGATCCGTTTACCACGATTTCTGCCCAGGTATTTCTGGACGAGCTGAACGTGACCTCCGCCACGGTGGATGGAGTGACGCAGAATGTCCACATGGCGTTTACCCTGACCCCCATGTCTACCGCTACGGTGGAGGACAGCACCGACTGGGACATGCTGCTGTGGTCGGACACGCCCGTTGTGTTCACCCTGTATGGCCGTGAACGCACAGACGGCATTGTGGGAGACTGGGTAAAGCTGGGAGACGAGGAGATTGCCACCACAAACGGCACGTTCCAGGGACTTAGTCTCGGTCGGGATTTCAAGAACTTGACTCAGTACCCGAGGCTCAACCAGCTGGACGAATCGACGGTGTATGAATACGCCATTCAGTGCACCCGGGTGGGCACCTCCAGCGACCCGACGACCTGGAGTCAAACAGTTACATTCCAGGTCTCTGTGGTATCCGGCAGTTCGGTTGACCTGGCCAATCTGGCCACCAGCGTGACTGAAGAAAACTTCAGCAGCGCGGTTTCCGATGGAGAAGTTTCCGACATCGGCACGCCGGAGGACTTTACCGTATACAAACGCTTTTCGGATTCCAGACCCCCTGAATTTACCGGGGAGTATCCGTTCTTTGCCCCGGGGGATACCTATGTGGATATGACGATTCGGCTGGATCGCTCCGGCACGGTGTACTATGCTGTGGCGCCGGTGGGGACCATCGGGACCGAAAAGGACGGTGTGGAGCTGACCTATGAGGATCTTGAACCCAGCGGCATTGAATTGGATACGCCGTCCTATCTGAATATTATCAATCCGAACTTCTCCAACTCGGCCATCAAGACGGGAACCATTTCCGCCGGGACTGGTGCGATTCCCATCGAGATTGACGGACTGAAAGCGGAAACCCAGTATTTCGTGTATTTTGTGCTGAAGGGGAGCGGGCAGACCTATTCCAGCGCATGGCTTTATGGCTTTACCACCTCGGAGGTGACCCGACCAATCATCACGCTGGAGGTCAGCAACCCGTCGGTGGTAATCAAATCCGATCAGACCGCCACGGTGGATTACCAATTGCTGACCTATAACCTGAACAACATGTCCAGTGTTCTGACGCAGAACTTTGTAACGTGCGTAGATTCCAGTTTACAGACAGAAGTCTCGGATTATTTGGAGAGTATCGGCGAAACCCCGTCAAGCTTTAACTGCCTGCTGGCCATGGCCACCGATTATAACGGACAGGGTTCCCTGTTTGACCAATACGCTTCGGATGCGGCCAAAGAGGCGATGGCGGAATACATCCGTACGCGCACCCCGGATGCCGGAATGATCGTAAAGCGCGGCTCTGTTTCGGTGCAGGGCGGGTCCTCCACAACGGTGAACTGCAGTGCCGAGATGAGCGACGACATGTGGTATTGTTTCCTGACTGTGGGCAAGAGCACACAGGGCTCCGGCGATTCCTTCCGCACCATTTATCCGGTTCAGCAGCTTGATACACAGGCGCCGATGGTCGTTCTGACTTCGTTGGACGGAAGCGTTTCCGACAGTGGAAAGTTTGTGGGGAACCTGTTTATCCAGTTTGACGAGCCGCTGTATTTTAAAGAGCAAGATCAGGACTCCATTGAACAAAGCATTCGTCCGGTGGCCGCCGTTGGGATTGGAGCTGCCGAGGACGATGCCATCAGCATCCTCAATGTAATCTCTGCAATTTCCAGCACAATGGAGCCTGTGTATGACACGACGCCCAGCGCCCCCTATACCGCATGTCAGGCGCTTACCTTTGATTTGAATGGAGTATCAAGCGGCGCCACGATTGCATTTAACACGCAATTGTGCGATTCCGGCGGCAACGTCCGGAAACCCTCTTTGTATATCCAAATCAAAATTGTAGATGGAGTGGCTTCGGTTGTGATTCCAAGCAGCTGGGATGCCAGAGAGAACTGACGGGAGGTATCTATGAACCAGAGCGTGAAAAAAATAGGAGCTGCTTGCCTGGCGCTTTGCCTCCTGCTGGGGCTGTTCCCGGTCCCCGCACGGGCGGAAGAGGTAAGCGTGGCGGTCGAGCAGATTGCCTTGGACCGTACCGCACTGACCCTGGCCGCCGGCGGAACAGCGACCCTGTATGCGTCGATTTGGCCGGAGGAGGCGGCGGACAGTCAGGTCACCTGGACCAGCGGCGACGAAGCGGTGGCTACGGTTTCCGACGATGGCGAGGTAACTGCTGTGGGTCCTGGGACGACGATTGTTACGGCCGGCGCAGGCGGGGAAAGCGCCGAATGCGTAGTCACGGTGTCCGGTGTGGTGCTCACTTCTGCGACCCTGGATCTGCTGGCCTCCAACAGTGCGTCTTTGGGTAAGGCGACATACGGCGGCGCGGTCAATGTTAGCCAATGGCTGTGGCAAAGCAGCGATTCCTCGGTCGTATGGGTCAGTACGGCCGGCGTAGTAACCGGTGTGGCGGAAGGGACTGCTACCGTCACTTGCTATAGTTCCGACGGCACCTATTCGGCCGACTGTGTTGTCACGGTGGTCCGCAATGCTGCGGACACCATAGAGGCGGAGCTTGATGATGGGATCTTAGCACTGAGCGAGCTGCGCAGCCAGCTGAACGAAAACTGCCAGGATTTGGTTGGATCCAGTCTGTACTATGTGACCAATCTGACGGTGTCCACCGCAGATGGAATCTTATATTATGGTTATGGTTCGGATTCCGACCCCGGCGCCGGCGTAGCCTCCTCACAGCGGTATTATTACAGCACCGGAGCAACCTGTTCTTTGAGTGACATTACGTTTGTTCCGAAAAGTGGGTTTTCCGGCACGGCCACCATCGAGTATACCGGCTGGTCCGTCTCCGGACAGTCCTATGCGGGAGAAATCGCGGTTACAGTGGACGAGACAGAGGAGTTGGCCTATACATCACAAAACGGTGAGGCCATTCATTTTTCGGCGGACGAGTTCTCTGCTTACAGTCAAACGCTCAATGGCAGGGCGGTTCGGTATGTTACATTTGAATGTCCGGCTGTGCGGCACGGGACGCTGTATTACAATTACACCGGTTCCGATCTTTACGAGAATGAAGTTGACGAGGGGCAGCGGTATTACCGCACCACAAGTCCTGCACTGGATCAGGTTGCGTTTGTGCCTGCGGAAGGATATACGGGAACGTTTACCCTCTTTTACAGCGCATGCGACACGGCCGGCAATCTCTACGATGGTGAAGTTGACATCACAGTTTCAAACAACGGAAGCTCCGGCGCTGCGATTTCCTATACAGGGTATTCCGGGCGACGGCTGTACTTTGATACCTCTGATTTTTCGGACGCCAGTTACGACGAGACTGGATACCAGCTGAACTATGTCCGATTTACCCTGCCGTCCTCGTCCCGGGGCATTTTGTACTACAACAGCAGCACGAAGGTGACGTCCGGAACTTCCTATTACCGGACCGGGTCGAGCCGCCTGCTGGAGGACGTCAGCTTCATCCCGGACGAGGACTTTACCGGTACCGTCTCCATCG
>JBFWME010000003.1:0-89885 GCA_050251755.1 Lawsonibacter sp.
GGAGAGCGAAAACAACGCCAACGACGACGAGCATCCATCTCAGAAGGCGCAGATACCGACGGGCGGTGATGCTTTTGGACTGGTCCATGGCCTGAGAAATGACGGTCCCTGCTTCGCCCATAGTCAGGCTGTCCGTTTGTCTCCGCTCGCCCTGAATCAGCTCCACCAGAGACACACCGAGGGCCTGGGCCAGCGGTTCCAACAGCTTTACGTCCGGAAATCCTTTTCCCGTCTCCCACTTGGATACGGCCTTATCTGTGACGTTCAGCCGGTCAGCCAGCTCCTTTTGGGTCATATTCTGCTCTTTTCGAAGCTGAGCGATGAACGTCCCAAATTGTATGTTGTTCATGTAACGACTCCTTTCGTTCCTTAGGTATTATAGTAGGGGAAGCGGAGAAAAAAGGCAACCTACGAAAAGTAGAATTCCGTTTTTTGGAGTAAAAAAGCCCTGCCTGCGCATGATAACAGAGAATGTGAAGGAGGATGATCCATGGACGAGACCAAAGACCGCGAAGATCGGCAAGAGATACCGGCCACCCAACAAATCGTGGATCTGGGTTCCTCTCTGATTCAGTCGGAGAAGGGAACCATCTATGTGTTGACCATCGTGGGGCAGATTGAGGGGCACCAGCTGCTGCCTCCGACCAGCAAAAGTACAAAGTATGAACATGTTCTGCCGCTTTTGGCCATGGTGGAGGAGAGCACGCAGGTGGACGGTCTGTTAATTCTGCTGAACAATGGCGGTGGAGACGTAGAGGCCGGTCTGGCGATCGCAGAGCTGATTGCATCCATGTCAAAGCCAACCGTCTCCCTGGTATTGGGGGGCAGTCACTCCATCGGCGTGCCCCTGGCGGTGTCGGCCAAACGGTCTTTCATCGCCCCATCGGCAGCCATGACCATCCATCCGGTACGGCTGAACGGGTTGGTAATCGGGGTGCCCCAGACCTTTTATTATTTTGAACGGATTCAGGAGCGAATCATCCAATTCATTACAGCCAACAGCGCAATCAAGCGAGAAGCCTTTACAAAGCTCATGCTTCAAACCGGAGAGCTGGCCGCCGACGTCGGCAGTGTCATATACGGGGAAGAGGCGGTGCAGCTGGGCCTGATCGACCGAATCGGCGGACTGTCCGATGCGCTGGCCTGTCTGCATGAAATGATTGATACCAAGAAAAAAGCCAAAGAAGAGGGGCAGGGGTAACCCTGCCCCTCAGGCTGTCGAAAAACCCTCAATCCAATGGATCATTGGAAAGGCTGACCCGGGGGGCGTTTCGGAGCGCAATCGCCCCGCAGGGGCGGCACTTAGCGCCGAGATAAACCGTCAGGGTTTCCTTTCCTGTCCAATCAATACAAATCTCATAACTTTTTTAGAAAAATATCAGATTTGTTTCAACAGACTTAGGAGCAGGAGTAATCCTACCCCGTAAGGTTCGGTCTGTCGGCTGAAAAAGACTGGAATTATGACCAGGCTTGTGCTAATATAATAACAGTGATTTGATTGGCATTATGCCACTGGGAGGTACATAGCGTGACTTATCTCATGTCTGCAGTCCTGGGCTTTGTTCAGGGCGTGGCTGAATTTCTGCCCATTTCCAGTTCCGGGCACCTGACGCTGCTCCAGCATTTCTTCGGCCTGCAGGAGGTGGACAATCTGTTCAACATTCTGCTCCATTTTGCCACTCTGCTGGCGGTGTGTATTTATTACTTCCAGGATGTGCTGGAGATGATTGTGGAATTTTTTCGAGCCATTGGAGACATGGTTTCCAGGCATCCGACCAGGGGAAATCCACCTGAGGCCCGGCGGCTGGTTCTGCTGATCATCGTAGGTACATTGCCGCTGTTTGTCGTGATGCTGTTTAAGGACCGGGTGGAGGCGCTGGGCGACAACCCGGTTTTTGTCAGCTGTGCCCTACTGGTGACCGGATGCATCCTGTTTTGGTCCGACCGAATGGCAACGGGGCGGAAGACCGCGCGCAATGCCACCCTTACCGACGTGCTGTTGGTGGGTGTGGCGCAGGGCTGTGCCACCGTCCCGGGTCTTTCCCGCTCCGGATGTACCATCTCCGCCGGAATGGCCGCGGGATTTGACCGGGAATTTGCCGTCCGGTACTCCTTCCTCTTGTCTTTGCCCGCTGTTTTGGGCGCGACGCTGCTGGAGGTTAAGGATGTGGCGGGGGACGGTATTTCCAGTGAACTGCTACCCAAATATCTGCTTGGCATGATCATTGCCGGCGTGGTGGGCTATTTCTCCATTCGCTTGGTGAACTTGCTGGCGGCCAAGGGGAAATTTGGCGCCTTCGCCTACTACTGCTGGACGGTCGGCGTGGTCTTCCTGATTCTTAGCCTGACTGGATGGACCATGGCCCCCGCGATGTAAGCGGATCCTTTTTGAGAAAGGAACGAAAGACTATGGCAACCACACAAAAGAAGACCGGGGGACGGAGCAGCGGATCCGCAGCCTCCGGAGGAAAGAAAACGAAAACTTCCGCGGCCTCACGGCCCAGTCGCAGCGCAAAAGGGAAGACTTCCGCCCCCGCGCCCCGGCCCTTCCGCCGGGAGGCAGGGGCGGTGGTCTGCCTGTTGCTGGCCATTTTTGCCTCGTTTGGATACTTCAATATGGAGGCCATTTTTATCAACTTTTTTTGCTCTCTGCTGAAGGGACTTTTGGGCTATGGTTTCTGGCTGGTCCCACCTGCCCTGCTGCTTGGCGCGTATATTCTAGCGTTTCACCGCGGACGCCCGGTTCGGATGCGGCTTGTCTGTGCCTTGCTGCTTCCACTGGTCTTGTCCGGTTTGCTTCACGGCCTGCTGGCTGACACCCTGCCTTGGAATGGGGCACTGTTCAAAGCGCTGTGGAGCAGCGGCGAGGCATTGCAGTCCGGAGGCGTTGCAGGTGGTTTGTTGGCGCAGGGCTTTGTCTCCTTGTTCACCGACCTGGGGTGTACCATTATCTTTGCCATGGCCGGGATTCTGATGA
This sequence comes from Lawsonibacter sp., assembly GCA_050251755.1. Taxonomy (GTDB): domain Bacteria; phylum Bacillota; class Clostridia; order Oscillospirales; family Oscillospiraceae; genus Lawsonibacter. Next base: position 2,978 of record JBFWME010000003.1, read on the forward strand.
GTTTAGCTGCGTTTAACCGTACCCTCCTGGATGTGGCCGACTGGATATTCAATCGCCCCAAATATGAATACGAGCCGGAAGCGGAGCCAGAGTCGCTCCGCCGGAGCCGCGGGGAGGAGGCGGGGGAGCAGGAGCGTCTGTCCTCGGCTGAATTGTTGTCACAGACGGCGTCCCGCCGTCCTTCCATCGACATCCCGGTGGACGAGGGTCCGATTGTGGACCAGAAGCCGGCGCCCGCCCCGAAGCCAAAGCGAAGCTTTTTTGATCGTAGACCTCGGGTGCCGACCCCGGACCAGCTGCTGACGGAAGAGCAGGAGGAGCAGGGATCGTCTGCGTGCAACGCGGAACCGGAAGCTGCCGGCGAACCGGAGTTTGTTGTCAATCCGATCATCCCGCCGAAGCCAGTTCCGGTTGTACCTCCGGTGACTGTGGTACCCCCGCCGGTTGCTCCGACTGTCTCCACTCCGGAGCCTCCCAAGGTCAAACGCCATGAAGTAGATCAGCAGGCTGCCCAGGTGGCCCAGGATATTCAAGGCACTCTGGATCAAGATAGCCCTCCATACCAGTACCCGCCCCTTTCGCTGCTGAAGGAGTGGGCGGGAAACATCGGAGGAGAGGCGTTGGCCGAACTCAACGCCAACCGGCAGCGGCTTACCGACACCATTCACTCCTTCGGCATTGACGCCAACATAACCAACGTCACCCGGGGCCCCTCGGTTACCCGATATGAATTAGAACTGGACCAAGGCGTACGGCTGAACAAACTGACCAATCTTGCTGACGATATCGCTTTGGCGCTGGGGGCCACCGGTGTTCGGATTGCCCCTATTCCGGATCAGATCTCCATGGTGGGCATTGAGGTGCCCAATAAACTGGTCTCTCCGGTGAACATTCATTCCGTTATTGGGGCTAAGGCATTCACCGACAGTGCGTCCAAGGTGTCCTTCGCCGTGGGCAAGGACATTGGCGGCGCTGCGATTGTGGGTAACATTGCCAAGATGCCCCACTTGCTGATCGCCGGCACCACCGGTTCGGGTAAGTCGGTATGTACCAACTCCCTCATCATTTCCCTGCTGTATAAGGCCACTCCGGAAGAGGTTCGCCTGATTATGGTGGATCCCAAAATGGTGGAGCTTGGCATCTATAACGGGATCCCCCACCTGTTGATCCCGGTGGTCACGGACCCCAAGAAGGCAGCCGGAGCCCTCCAGTGGGCGGTGACCGAAATGATGAAGCGGTATCGAACCTTTTCCGAGGCGGGGGTCCGGGATCTGGCCTCCTACAACACCATGGCCGCCAGGACAGAAGGAATGGAAAAAATGCCGCAGGTGGTGGTGATTATCGACGAGTTGGCCGATTTGATGCTGGTGGCGGCCAAGGAGGTGGAGGAGTCCATCTGCCGGGTGGCACAGATGGGCCGGGCCTCTGGTATGCACCTGATCATCGCGACCCAGCGGCCCTCAGCCGATGTGATTACCGGCCTGATGAAGGCCAACATCCCAAGCCGGATTGCCTTCGCCGTGGCCTCCAGCTTGGAGTCCCGCATTATTCTGGATATCACCGGCGCGGAAAAACTGGTGGGCCGGGGTGATATGCTCTACTTTCCGCTGGGTGCTGGAAAGCCAACCCGAGTTCAGGGCTGCCTGATCACCGATCAGGAGGTGGCCGCGGTGGTGGATTTTGTCAAGAAGAGCGGCTCGGCCCAGTACGACGACGCCGTGATGCAGGAGATCGAGCAGCACGCCGCCGAGAAGGAGAAGGGAGCCAGGGGGGTGGGCGGCTCTGCCCCCGAAGACGTAAACAACGAGTATGACGAGCTGATCGATGCTGCCGCAGAGGTGGTGGTGGAGACGGGACAGGCCTCGGTGTCTATGCTCCAGCGGCGGCTGAAGCTTGGCTACGCCCGGGCCGCTCGGCTGGTGGACCAGCTGGAGGAGAAGGGAATCGTAGGTCCGTTTGAGGGCAGCAAGCCTCGGCAGCTCCTGATTACCAAGGAGCAGTGGCAGGAGCTGAAATACCGCCAGGGAGTCAGTACGCCCGTCCAGGAGCGCCCCCAGGAGATGAACGCTGGGACGGGGCCTGACGCCGAAAAGGCACCTCCCTTTGACGTGGAGGATGCCCTGGACCGGACGGAAGAGGACACCTTATAGGGACCAGAAAACACAAGGGCGGGAGGGAGTCCGAGCTGCCTAATTTGGTTGCAACGGGTGGTCTCCACCGTGTCACGGGGAGTCTCCCGAACCAGACAAAATGAATTATTTCATTTTCATTAAATTTGACTACTGCCCCTTTACAGAAATCTGGTTTTGGAGTAGACTAAGGCCAGTAGAAGGATAGGAGGTGTTCCCAATGGGAGAGATGGATTTTACCCGTAAATTCAGCCTGGGTGACCAACGGGACCTGGAGATCAAGACAATTTTGTCCACGGTCTATCAGGCACTGCAGGAGAAGGGCTATAACCCGATCAACCAGATCGTGGGCTATATTCTGTCCGAGGACCCCACCTATATCACCAATCACAATAACGCCCGGGCCTTGATTCGGAAGGTGGACCGTGACGAGTTGCTTCAGACCCTGGTCAAGTACTACCTGACCCATTGATCTTTACCAGGACAACGCCCGGTGCTTTTTGCATCGGGCGTTTTTTTGGATTGTTCCCAGGGAAAGGGACTGGGGGACTTTCTTGAAAAAGAAGGCAGACCTGCGGAGGAAAACGCGATTGATTTTGGAAAAACGCATCGATAAAAGCAAAAAACGGTATAAACAGGAGGAAAACGTATGACTATTTTAGTCAGCCTGTGCTTGTTGGGGGAGCCATGCCGGTATGACGGGAAGAGCGTGCCTACGGAGGCACTGGAAGCGTTGCGCCGGGCAGGCCATACGCTGATTCCCGTCTGCCCCGAGGTGCTGGGCGGCCTGTCAACGCCGCGTGCTCCGGCGGAATTGCAGCCGGATGGCCGCGTCGTTAACCGGGAAGGAGAGGACGTGACGGCCGCTTATCTGGAGGGCGCAAGACGGGCCCTGGAGATTGCCCGGCGGTGTGGCTGTACGCTGGCGGTTTTGAAAGCAAACTCTCCGTCCTGCGGAAGCCGTCTGATTTATGACGGAACCTTTTCCGGGACGCGGATCCCCGGACAGGGAGTGGCGGCCAGGCTGCTCGCGGAAGCGGGCATTCCGGTGGTGGATGAGAAGGGACTGGACACCTTGTCTTTGGGCTGACCGTCCTAAAACAAAAATCCATCGAAAACCGTCAAATAATAAAAAATTTCATCCACAAAAAGCGGTATGAAAGCCTCCGTCTCGGAGATACTGGAAATACAGTATCTCAGGCGGGAGGTTTTCTTCAATGCAGCATAAAGTTGAAATCTGCGGGGTAAACACCGCAAAACTGAAGGTGCTGAAGAGCGAGGAGACACAGGCCCTGCTCCTTCGGGCCAAGGCGGGGGACATGGCGGCCAGGGAGGAACTGATTGCCGGGAACCTAAGGCTGGTTCTGTCTGTGATTCAGCGCTTTGCCAACCGGGGCGAGAACGCGGACGACCTGTTTCAGGTGGGGTGTATCGGCCTGATTAAGGCAATTGATAACTTTAATACGGATCTGAATGTAAAATTCTCCACCTACGGTGTTCCCATGATTGTAGGAGAGATCCGCCGCTACCTCCGGGACAACAGCACCATTCGGGTGTCCAGGGCCATGCGGGACACGGCATACCGGGTCCTTCAAGCCAAAGAGGCCTATATGGCCAAGCACCAGAAGGAGCCCACAGTGGAGGAGATTGCCAAAATACTGGAGATCCGCCGGGAAGATGTGGTCTTTGCCCTGGATGCCATTCTGGAACCTGTTTCCCTGTATGAACCGGTATACTCGGACAGCGGGGATACGATCTGCGTCATGGATCAGGTGAAGGATAAAAAAAATACAGATGAGATGTGGTTGGAGCGCATTGCCCTAAAGGAAGCGGTTTCCCATCTCAGTGAACGGGAACGGAAAATCCTCTCTATGCGCTTCTTTCAGGGGAAAACGCAAATGGAGGTGTCTTCTGAGATCGGAATCTCCCAAGCCCAGGTGTCTCGGTTGGAAAAAAATGCCCTTCGTCAGATTCGAAAGGAAATGTAAAAGCGGTATTCCGCCGCTATAAAAAGGGTCCGCCGCAATTTGCGGCGGACCCTTTGGTCTGTCTTCTTTTTACTCGTTTCATACCGTTAACCGACATGCGGTATAAAAAATGTTTGCCTGTATTCCGACAAAAAGAATAGGGCAAAAAAACAAAAGAAAAAGAGCATGTAAAATCATCCAAGCGCTACATCCAGAATCATCATGATCAGAAATCCAGCCATAACTCCAAGGGTGCCGGTGTGCCCCCCTTCGGAGAGATTGGCTTCCGGGATGAGCTCTTCCACGACCACGTAGAGCATGGCGCCGGCAGCGAAGGAAAGCAGCCAAGGCATGAGGGGCTGAATGGAACCGACGGCTAGGACGGTAAGCAGCCCGAAAACGGGTTCCACAATGCCGGACAGAGAGCCCATGACAAAGGCCCGGGTCCGGCTCATTCCTTCCTGGCGCAAGGGAAGGGAGATGGCGGCTCCCTCGGGAAAGTTCTGGATTCCGATTCCCATTGCCAGGGCCATGGCGGCAGTCAGCAGGGCTGGGTCGTCGTTTCGGGCGGCCAGAGCAAAGGAGATACCTACGGCCATCCCCTCGGGAATGTTGTGCAGGGTCACGGCCAGCACCAGCAAGGCGGTGCGCCGCGGAGAAGTTTGCCCTTCCTTCCAATGGAAGGATTCGGGGGAGAGGTGGGGCAGGAGAAAATCCATAGCCAACAGAAAGGCAATGCCGAGAATCGAGCCGCCTGCGGCCGGGAGCCAGCCGATCATGCCGAGTTCCTTTGCCTCCTCAATAGCCGGAATGAGGAGAGACCACATACTGGCGGCGATCATGACTCCGGCGGCAAAACCCAGCATGATCCGATGAAGGGAAGCAGAGGTTTGGCTGCGGAACAAAAAAACCATTGAGGCCCCGAAGACGGTCATAAGTGCGGTAAACCCAGTCCCGCCCGAGGCCCAAAGAAGTGCATGTGTCACGATGTACATCCTTTCTGAATACGATGACGGCGCCTATAGGGGTTGCCACAGGCACCTTTGCGGTTGCGTCCACCGTAGGCTATGCCCTGCAGGCACCAAAGGTGCACGTGACACCACAAAGGCAACGGGAGACGGCTTGTTAGCTCAGAAAGGAGAGAAATAGTCTGGCGGTCCAATAGCCGATGGCCATGCAGCCGGGGAAGGTGAGAATCCAGGCAAGGGCGATGTGCCCCGCCACCGACCAGTCTACAGGACGGCGGCCGGCGGAACCGACGCCCAGCAGAGCCGCGGTGCGCGTGTGTGTAGTGGAGACGGGAAGACCCAGCACCGTCGCGCTCAGGAGACAAAGAATGCTTCCCAAGTCGGCGGCCAAGCCTTCCCGCGGCCCGAGAGTTACCATCTCCCGCCCCACCGTGTCAATGATGCGCCGGCCGCCGATCAGAGTGCCCAGTGCCATAAAACCAGCGCATAAAGCCATCAGCCAAAGGGGGAGGAAGAAGGTCTGTTCGTCCCCTCTGTCCTGAGCCAGAGCCACGCCCAGCAAAAAGACCCCCAAGAATTTCTGACCGTCCTGGGCTCCGTGGAGAAAAGCCATGCCGGCAGCTCCCGGGATCTGAGCCAGACGAAAAAAACGGGGGGACCGGTTGGCACGGCGCAGCCGATTCAGAGCCAGCCGACCGGCCCAAAATCCGGCGGCAGTGGACAGAAAAAGCCCACAGAGCACTTTTTCCCAGCAATCCCAGCGGATGCAGGAGAAACCTCCTTCCAAGGCCACTGCGGCGCCTGAGATGCCGGCCACCAGAGCGTGGCTCTCGCTGGTGGGGATCCCAAAGCGCCAAGCCGCCACGGCCCAGAGGACGATGGCGGACATGGCGGCGCACAGGGCGGTGAGGGCGGCCTTGGGCCCCCCCGAAAAAGCGGCGATGGAGTATACCGTCTCCGCCACCGAGGTGTTGACCGCCGTCACACACAACACCCCGAGAAAGTTGCAGATCGCAGCCAGACCAACCGCAGCTCGGAAGGGGAGCGCCCCTGTGACCACGACCCCGGCAATGGCATTGGGTGCGTCGGTCCAGCCATTTACCAGCAGCACGGCCAACGTGAGCAGCACAGTAACCGTCAATGTCGGGTTGTGCGCGGTTCGAATCAAAAAGTTAAAAAAAGAAAGGGGCACGAAATCACCTCCGTACCCCAATTCTTATGCGGTCATTCTTCCGGGTATGATTTTACGCCGCTCGGCGGAGGAGCGTGCCGGTCCTCGTCTGGATTCCTGGGAGTGGAGGCGGAGAAAATAGAGCCGTTTCCATACTTGGCTCGAATATGGTCCAGCGTTCCTTCCAATTTTTCCAGGCGCTTCCGTTTCTGGTCCTGACTTCCCGCCAGCAGATCCAGCTGGGCGCCCGCCTCGTCCGCTGGGATGAGGTAGATGGCAGTGACGGTGAGGGCCCGGACGGGACTGTCCATATTCCAGCAGCCACCGGCCAGTTCCATTGCCGCCCGGGCAATCTCGCGGGCCAGGCAGGTGGGAGCAGGCAGCCGCTGCTGTCGGCTGAGGTCCTGAAATCCGGGGTCACGAATAGAAAGGGAAACTCCTTGACATTCCATACCCCTCCTGCGCAGACGGCCCGCAACCTGGTCGGAGAGCAGAGTGATGCCCGCCTTGATTTCTTCGCGGCCCTGAAGATTGCGGGGGAATGTGAGGCCGTTTCCCACCGACTTTGGAGGGGTGTATCGAGTGGCCGGAGCGACCGGGGTGCGATCCAGTCCGTTGGCAAAGTCGTGGAGCTGGGCACCGTTTTTCCCCAGGAGAGTAAATAAAGCTTCCCGATCAAACCGGGCGAGATCTCCGATGGTGCGGACGTTGAATTTCTCAAAGGTCTGGGCCGCCGCCTTTCCAACGTACAACAGGTCGGTAACCGGAAGAGGCCAGAGAATATTCCGATAGTTTTCCCGGGTAATAACGGTGGTGGCGTCCGGTTTTTTGTAATCGCTGCCCAGTTTGGCGAACACTTTATTAAAGGATACCCCAATTGAGATGGTCAGGCCAAATGTTCCGCGAATCCGGTTCCGCAGCTGATCGGCCAGGGCGCATGGGTCGCCCCCGAAGAGATGGAGGCTTCCGGTCACGTCCAGCCAGCTCTCGTCAATGCCAAAGGGCTCCACCAGGTCGGTGTATTCCTGATAAATTCGGTTGATCTGCTTGGAAAAGAAGCGGTATTTGCTGTGGTGGGCGGGGAGGAGAACCAGCTCCGGGCACTTTTTCCGGGCCTGCCAAATGGTTTCGGCTGTTTTGATTCCAAAGACCTTGGCGGGCTCGTTTTTGGCCAGAATGATGCCGTGTCGGCTCTCCGGGGCGCCGCACACCGCCACTGGTCGGTGGCGCAGTTCGGGATGATCCAACAGTTCGACCGAAGCGTAAAAGCTGTTCAGATCAGAGTGAAAAATGACCCGGTCCACACGGCTCTCCCCCCGTTTAATTTGTTAGGGGTATTATATCCCAAATTTGTCGAAAAGTCAAACAAATGTTCTAAAATCGCGGAACGGGGATCGACGCACCTTTGTTTTGACGTATGGAGCCATGGCTGGCGGGAGTTGGGGGTGGCGGTCAAGAATTTTCTTGCGTGGCTTGCAGAGATGGGACGGTATCTTTGGCCAGGAAAAGCCCGGCACAAAGGGCGGTGAAGGGGGCCACGGTGGCCAGACCAAAGGAGCCGATGACGGTGTGAATGATTTCGGCGGCCACATATTTGTAGTTGAGAATGTTGGATACAGGGGTACCCTGAGCCATAAATACCATGAGCAGGGCGATATAGCCGCCGGAATAAGCAAAGAGCAGAGTGGTGGTCATGGTGCCCATAGCGGCCCGGCCCACGTTCAAACCGGAACAGACGGCTTCTTTCCAGCTTAGGTCCGGCCGTTTTTCCACCACCTCATAGACAGCGGAGGTGATATCCACTGACAGGTCCATAATGGCGCCGGAGGCGCCGATGAAGATGGAGGCCATAAAAATTTGGGTCAGGTTCAGGTGCTGGTATCCGGCGTAAAGCAGGCTCTCGGAGTAGGACATGACCGCTCCGTGGATCCGGAACAGGTTGGTGAAGAGCGCCCCGACCACGCAGGTGACCAGAATTCCAAGGAACGAACCGGACACGGCAGCGGCACACCGCCGGTCAAAGCCGTAGACCAGAGCGATAATGAGAACGGTCAGCGCCAAGGTGATGGCCAGTCCGACCCAGATGGGGTTCCAACCCTTCAAATACAAAGGGACAAGTACTTTCCAGAGCATCAGCACCGTAAGAACGAAAGACAGCACGGCACGCAGGCCGGTTGTTCCGGCGAACAACAGTAAAAGTACAATAAAGAGTACAGCCAGGAGCGTTTCCCAGGGCATTCGATCGTGGTCGATCATGGAGACACTGAGCACCTGACCGGCTTCATAGTTGATGCGTACCAGAGCCCTGTCTCCCACAGCAAAGATTTTGTCCTGCTCCAAGGAGCCGTTGAGCATATTTTTGCCTTCCACAGTCAGCCCTTGAAACTGCCCGCCTAAAATCTCCAGCTGGCAGCGTTGCTCCCCGGAGCGGACCAGGCCGGTGTCCACTACGGTGGACTCGTCGGTAGACAGGACAAGCGCGGGCTGGATGTCGGATTCCTGAAACACCATGTTGGACTCGTAGCCGGTGGGAAGAACGAGAAGAAGCGCAATCAGTAAAACGCAGGCCAAAACGGGTGCGTGATCGCGGACAGAGGCGACGGAACAGATCAATTTCATAGGAGAAAATTCCTTTTCAAGAGAGATAAGCGCCCGGTATGGACGTCATGTGCCGTGCAAGCCCGCCTCGAGAAAGAGTCGGGCTTTTTCGGAACGGCAAAGAGAGTGTGAGAAGAGATTAGTTGACCCCCAACATCGTGGCCAGCTTTTTATAGAGTTCCGTGTTGTCAAAATACCCTTTAAAGTCCTGAGCATTGACACCGTCGGCAAAAACGGCCACGGGCAGTCCGGTGTGGCTGTAAGAGGTGAACGAGACGCCGGACTTGTTGTTTAAAATGTGGGTGATGGTGACGGTCAGAGGCTCGTAGGTGCCGTAGGCCACATACTCCTCCTGCTCGGCCATGCCGGTGCTCTGCTCCTGGATGCTCTTTTCGTAGGCGGTTTTCAACAGGCCCAATTCATACTCGGTCAGGACAAGCTTGTCGCCCTCCTCGCCCTTGACCTTCAGCCCGAAAAGCTGCTGGATGTCCGCCAGAACGGTTTCAAAGGAGGCTTTGTTTTCCTGATAGGAGGCTACGTAGTCGCTGTCGTACTTGGCATAGGAGATCTTCTGGGCGTTTAGCTGACTCAGATAGGTGTCATAGTTGGTGCCGGCAAAACCGATGGTTAGACCGCCGGTCTCGTGGTCGCCGGTCACCAGAATCAGCGTTTCGTCCGGATGCGCCTTGGCAAAGTCAACGGCCACCTGGACGGCATCAGCCAGGGCGACGGTGTCGTGGATGGCGGAGGCGGCGTCGTTGGCGTGGCAGGCCCAGTCGATTTTCCCGCCTTCGCACATAAGGAAGAAGCCCTTGTCATTGTCCAAAACCTCGATGCCCTTTTCCACATAGTCGGCCAAAGACCACATGTCGTCAGTCCGGTCCAGTTCGTAGGCCATGGCGTCGGAATCGGCCAGGTGTTCGTCGATGAGGATGACGGGGCCGCTGGTGACCTGCTCCGCCTCGGCCTGGGTTTTGACCACGTTGTATCCGGCTTGGGAAGCCAGCTCATACAGGTCCTCTTTGTCCTTGTCGCTACCGGTGGGTTTCTTCAAAGCACCGCCGGCAAAATACTCAAATCCGGAGTCAATCAATTCCAGGCCGATCTCATAATAGTTGTTGCGGCTGGCTTGGTGGGCATAAAAGGCGGCGGGGGTGGCGTGGTTCAGATTGACGGAGGAGATAACCCCCACCTTCATACCCAGCTGCTCGTGGACCTTCTCCGTAATGGTCTCATACTGTTTGGTGGCGGTTTCGTCCACGTTGATCGAGCCGGAGTAGGTCTTGTAGCCGGTGGCGATGGCGGTGGCGGTGGAGGCGGAGTCGGGCGCGAAGCTGTTGGAGTCGTAGGTGACGGCGGAGCCGGCTACCTCAAAGTTCATAAAATTCAGGTCCACGGGGCCGTCTAATATTGCGCCCTGATTGTCCTCAAGGCTGGGCTCGGCCAGCTTGTAGTCTTGGTCAGCCATAGCACCCAGATAGTCGGAGGCGGCCTGGAATTGGGGATAGCTCATACCGTCGCCAAGAAACAGAAAGACGTACTTTGGGGCCTTTACGGTTTCGGCGGAGACGGAAAGACTGGTGACGGGGGCGGCCTCTCCAGGCTGAATGGTACTGTCGGAGTTGTTGGTGGAAGTGGAGCAGCCAGCCAACAGGGTGACGGCCATGGCCAGCGCCAACGCGGCGGATCGCAATCGTTTCATACGTTAGATTCCCTCCTGAACTTTATGGTTTAGTTTAATCGTTGCGCACGGGTTTATTCTAAAGATGGATTGTGAAACCCGCTACCGTCAAATTGTCAAACCGAGGTAAAATGTATAAGAACCATTGGTTGGCCCGAAGCCGCTCTGCTGCTGCAGAAAACAAAAACAGCGGGGCAGACGAATGTCTGCTCCGCTGTTTGGTCAAAGGGTGGAAGACTGATGAGATGGATCAAGAGATGACTGGAATGAATCAGAGGACTCCGGCCAGAACAAGGGCAAAGGACACAAAGGTGACCAGCAGAACCAGGGAAAACAGAAGAAAGCCCGCGTTCCACTTTTTCTCCTGACCGCTCTGAGAGGGCGGTACCAAGCCGGCCTTTCGCATGGCGGTAACCACGGGCTTATACAGCAGCAGGGTTGCTGCCATGTTCATACCGCCCTTGGCCAGGTTAAAGGGAAGGAAAATGGGCACCAGCATGGCGGCAATGTCGTCCCTCGGCAGCCCCATATAGAAGGGCGTGAACAAATAATTCCAGAGTAGCATCACCGTAACAAGGCAGGCCACGCCGCTGGCAAGACCAAGAACCGCGCCCTTTTTTGTATGGAACTTTTTGTACAGGAAGGAAGCAGTGCAGGAGAACGAACAGGTGGCCAGAACATTCATCAGGAACCCGAATGGGCCGGTGGCGCTGATGGTGATCATCTCAAGAAAGGAAACCAGAATGGATAGGATGGCGGCAAACAGAGGGCCAAATGTGAAGCCCCCGATGCAGATGACCACATCCTTGAAGTCGAAGTCCAGGAACATCACGCTGGGCATCAGTTTCGACAGCAGCATAACGATATAGGCGATGCCGGTGAGCATTGCGATGCTGGTGATGGTTTTAACACTTAGTTTTTTCGTGGACAGGGAAGAAGGGGTCTGTGTCGTGATGGGAGAAGACATAAAAAAACACTCCTTTATTCATTTGGTCCACCTGAAAAGCCATGCCTTCCAGGTGCCAAAACAATCAAGGAGGTGCGCGGACACACACACCAACGGTGCGTACGTCAATTGTTTTACACACATCTTCTTCCATCCGGACTATACCGTTGGTCCCGGAGTTTCACCGAGTCAGCGGATCCATTTCTGGACCCGGTCGCGGACTATACCGCCAGTGGGGAATTTCACCCCGCCCTGAAGACATTGAATTCAGTTGTCCAACGCTTATTATAAGGGGTCATCGAAGAAAATGCAACCCCAAGTTTAAAAAAATAAAAAAGAGGACGGAATCGTGGACAATTTGAAAAACTTTGACTTCCCCCCTATGCAAATGGCTAGAATTATATTAAAATAGGAAAGCAAGAAATAAGACAGGAGTGGTTCCTATGGAGCGGCCAAAGTATAAGCGAGTTCTTTTAAAAATCAGCGGTGAGGCCCTGGCGGGCGATGCCTCCCGTGGACTGGATTTTCATGTGATCGGCCAGGTATGTGATGTTGTCAAGCACTGTGTAGACCTGGGTGTTCAGGTGGGCGTTGTCGTTGGCGGAGGCAACTTTTGGCGCGGCGTGAAAGACGGCGGCGACCAGATGGAGCGGGTCCGCGCCGACCATATGGGGATGCTGGCTACCGCCATCAATGCATTGGCTGTGGCCGATGTGCTGGAACAAAAAGGGGTCGAGGTTCGGGTCCAGACCGCCATTGAGATGCGGGCGATGGCCGAACCATATATTCGCTCCAAGGCAATCCGGCACCTGGAAAAAGGGAGAGTTGTGATCTTCGGATGCGGCACAGGCAACCCGTTCTTCTCCACAGATACTGCCGCGGTGCTCCGGGCGGCTGAAATTGATGCCGACGTGATCCTGCTGGCCAAGAACATTGACGGTGTCTATTCCGCCGATCCAAAGCTGGATCCCAGCGCGGTCAAGTACGACGTCATTACCTATGATGATGTGCTGGCTCGGCATCTGAAGGTGATGGACTCCACCGCCACTTCGCTGTCGATGGACAATAAGATTCCGGTTCTCCTGTTTGCACTGAAGGATCCGGAGAATATCATCCGCGCAGTCATGGGGGAAAAAATTGGAACCATTGTGGGCGGCTGAACTTTGGCCTGCGGCCACATTGAAAAGGATAGAATGTAAGGAAAGGAAGTCAAGACCATGAGCCCTGAGAATAAAATTTATGATGATAAAATGCTTAAGACCATAGAGGTGGTCAAGGCCAACTTCGCCTCCGTCCGGGCCGGTCGGGCCAACGCCGGCGTACTGGACCGCATTTCTGTGGAGTATTACGGTACCCCCACCGCCCTAAACCAGGTGGCGGCTATCTCATCTCCGGACCCCCGTACCCTGCTGATCCAGCCCTGGGACGGATCTCTGCTGAAGGCGATTGAAAAGGCCATTCAGACCTCTGATCTGGGCATCAATCCGCAAAACGACGGACGTGTGATCCGCCTGGCTTTCCCCCAATTGACGGAGGAGCGGCGCAAGGAGCTGACCAAACAGGTCAAGAAGTACGGGGAAGAGGGCAAGGTGGCGGTGCGGAACATCCGCCGGGACGCCATGGACGAGATCAAGAAGAAAACCAAGAAGGCGGAGTTGACCGAAGACGACCAGAAGAATCTGGAAAAGGAGCTTCAGGAACTTACCGAAAAGCGATGCAAGGACATTGACGACTTGACCGCAAAGAAAGAGAAAGAACTGATGGCGGTCTGAACACAGACCTGTCACTGCATGGCGGCCGCGGGGCTGGGTATCCGTTCCCGCGGCCCTTTGCCGGTTTTGAGACATTACAGGTTCTGGAGCATGGATGTGTCTTCAGGCCAGATCGAGGTGCCCTGTGGCCTTTTTTCAAAAGAAAACCAATCCGACAGAATCCCAGGTTGACTTTCAGCACCTTCCACGCCACATCGCCATTATTATGGATGGAAACGGCCGCTGGGCCAAACGGCTGGGCTTGCCCCGCAGTGCCGGTCACGCCGCCGGGGCGGAGAACTTTCGAACCATTGCCACCTACTGCAAGGAGATCGGGCTGGACTATCTGACGGTATACGCCTTTTCCACGGAAAACTGGAGGCGCCCTGAGGAGGAAGTTTCCGCCATTATGGGTCTGCTGAAAAAGTACCTGCTGGAGGCCATCAGCAGGATGGAGCGGGACAAAGTGAAGATGGAGTTCTTCGGGGATCTTTCTCCTCTCACTCCGGAACTGCGGGAGCTGTGTGAGCGCACCCGGGAAATTTCCAGGCACTACGATGGCTGCCAGGTGAACGTCTGCCTGAATTACGGCGGACAGGATGAATTGATGCGGGCGGCCATGGCCTATGCTCAGGACTGTGTGGAGGGCCGGGCGGATCCAAACCATCTGACCCGGGATCAGTTTGGCGGATATCTCTTTTCCAAGGGAGTTCCGGACCCCGACCTGGTCATCCGGCCAAGCGGGGAACTGCGGCTGTCCAACTTTCTGTTGTGGCAGTCCGCCTACGCGGAATTCTATTTTACCGATGTGCTGTGGCCCGACTTCTCCAAAGAGGAACTCCACCGGGCCATCGCGGTCTACCAAAGCCGAACTCGTCGATTTGGAGGTGTCTGATTTGCTGATTCGAATCATCGTGTCTTTGGCACTGGCGCCACTGTTTTTCGGCGTTGTGTTTTTCTTGCCTCCTATTTTTTTGGCGGTGTTGGTAGCTATGATTTCGGCCTTGGCATCTTATGAGCTGCTGCGGGCTACTCAGGTAGCCCATCACAATCGAATGTATGTCTATACCGCCCTGGCCGCAGCTATGATTCCACTTGGACACTGGATGGGCTATGGCTACCTTGTAACCAGGGTAGCGTCTTTACTGCTGATGACAGTCCTATTTTTGGCGGCCATCCGCCTGTATGACCATGAGAAACCGGTAAGCTTTGAGCAGGTGATGGTGTGTCTCTTTGGCGGCCTGATCATCCCCGTGTGCCTGTCCGCCTTGGTGCAGCTAAAGGGAATGGAAAACGGCCGCTATCTGGTGCTGCTGCCCGTAATTTGCGCCTTTCTCACCGACGCAGGAGCCTATTTTGTGGGAATGTTTTTGGGCAGACACCGGGGAATCACTCGGGTTAGTCCCAATAAGTCGTTAGAGGGCTATGTCGGGGGAATTCTGTCCGGCGCTGTATTTTTGTTGCTCTATGGTTTGATTTTACAAAAATTTGCCCATTTGACGGTATCTTTTCCTGCTTTGGCGCTCTATGGGTTACTGGGCAGCGCGATCACCGAGCTGGGCGATTTGTCTTTCTCTCTGGTCAAGCGGCAGTACGGCGTTAAGGATTACGGGAATCTGCTCCCGGGTCACGGCGGCATGCTGGATCGCTTTGATTCCATGATCTTTGCCGCGCCCATGCTCCTGCTGCTGGTGGAACTGTTCCCGGCCTTTTGACCAAGGATACAATCTGCCGCAGATGAAGAGCAACGTATTCCGTAAAAGAAGCGATAAGAAGTTTTTTGGCAGCGCTCTTCTGATTCTTTGAAAAAAGAATTTGGGACGAATTTAAGGTGAAACGTATGAGAAAACGCATTTCTATTTTAGGCTCCACCGGATCGATCGGGCGGCAATCATTAGAGGTGATTGCCGCCTGCGGCATGGAGGTGGCTGCCCTGACGGCGAACTCCAGCGTCAAGCTGTTGGAGGAGCAGGCCCGGCAGTACCATCCGGAGCTTACGGTACTGATGGAGGAGCGGGCGGCTGCCGACTTGCACGTCCGGCTGGCCGATACCAATGTCCGGGTGCTGTCCGGACTGGAGGGGCTAATGGAGGCCGCTGCCATTCAAAGTGCCGACACCGTGATTACCGCTGTGGTTGGGATGGTTGGCCTGCGTCCTACCTTGGCCGCCATTCGGGAGGGCAAGCGGATTGGATTGGCCAATAAAGAAACTCTGGTTTGTGCTGGCCAGCTGGTGCTGGAGGAGGCAAAGGATTATGGCGCCCGGATCCTCCCCGTGGACTCTGAGCACTCGGCGCTGTTCCAGTCTTTGGAGGGAAACCGAGACAGGGGAGAGGTAAAACGGCTGATCCTCACCTGTTCCGGAGGTCCTTTTTTTGGAAAGACAGCCCCTGAACTGAAAACAATGACAAGGGAAGACGCCTTACGGCATCCGAACTGGTCGATGGGGGCAAAAATTACCGTGGACTCGGCGACTCTGATGAATAAAGGCTTGGAAGTAATCGAGGCCATGCACCTGTATCACATGCCGCCGGAGAAAATTTCCGTTGTGGTCCACAGAGAGAGTATCATTCACTCCTTGGTGGAATACTGTGATAACGCGATGATTGCCCAGCTGGGC
The DNA here is from genome assembly GCA_050251755.1 of Lawsonibacter sp. GTDB lineage: Bacteria > Bacillota > Clostridia > Oscillospirales > Oscillospiraceae > Lawsonibacter. Next base: position 18,809 of record JBFWME010000003.1, read on the forward strand.
ACCCCGGACATGCGCCTGCCCATCCAATATGCCCTAACCTGGCCCAAGCGGGTCCCTGGGCCGGCCAGGGCGCTGGATCTGTGGAACTGCGGCCCGCTGACCTTTGGAAGCCCCGATCTGGACACCTTTCGCTGTCTAGGGCTGGCATTGGAAGCGGCAAAGACCGGCGGGACTGCCGGTGCCGTGCTCAATGGCGCCAACGAGGCGGCTGTGGCGCAGTTTTTGGCGGGCAAAATTGGATTTTTGGACATCGGTGACAAGGTGGCTCAGGCCATGGCAAGGGTTCCGGTGGTACAGAATCCGACGTTGACCGATGTGCTGGAGGCCGATGCTGCCGCGCGGGAAGCGGCCCGGTAAGCATCGCTATTTTCATCTGCTTATGGAGGTCCTATGTTGTATATCATTATCGCCATCCTGATTTTTGGCATTCTGATTGCCACCCATGAGTTAGGTCACTTTGCCACAGCCAAATGGCTTGGTGTCAAGGTGAACGAATTTTCGGTTGGGATGGGTCCGGCTATTTTCAAAAGACAGAAAGGAGAAACGCTTTATAGCCTTCGCGCGTTTCCCGTGGGCGGCTACTGCGCGATGGAAGGGGAGGATGACGATTCCGCCGACCCACGCTCCTTTGGCAAAGCCGCCATGTGGAAAAAAATCATCATTCTCTGTGCCGGTGCGGCCATGAATTTTCTGACGGGACTGCTGCTGTGTCTGATTCTGGTGCTTCCCTTTCTCCGTTTGTATCAGCCGGTCATCGTCAGCTTTGCCGATGGGTTTCCTCTGGCCGGAAGCGATGGCCTGATGGCGGGGGACCGAATTTTGTCCATCGATGGCGAGCGGGTCTATGTTTATGACGATGTGACACTGCTGTTCTCCCGGAGCAACGGCAAAACCATGGATCTGGTGGTGGAGCGCGACGGGAAATCGGTTCGGCTGGATGATCTGCCCCTGTATCCCCGAGAATACACCGAGGATGGGAAGACCCAGCTGCGCTACGGCATCAATTTTCTCATTGAGCCGGCTACTGCCAGTGGAAAGCTGCGGGAGGGCTGGTACATGGCGGTTGACTTTGTGCGACTGGTGCGGCTGAGTTTGGGAGACCTGATTTCCGGAGCCGCCGGGCTGCGGGATTTGTCCGGCCCGGTTGGCATTGTGGGCGTGATGAGCGACGTGGGAAGCTCCGCCACAACAGTCAGCGGCGCTCTGTATGGGCTGGCCTATTTGGCTGCGTTGATTGCCGTCAATCTTGCGGTGATGAATCTGCTGCCGCTGCCTGCCCTGGATGGGGGACGCATCTTCTTTCTAATCTTAAACGGCGGGCTTTATGCCCTGTTTCGGAAGAAAATTGACCCCAAATATGAGGGTTACGTCCATATGGCCGGTTTGGCCGCCCTGATGGCGCTGATGCTGGTGGTTACCCTCAGCGACGTAGGGAAGCTGTTTGGACGGTAGAGCTTCCTTTCAAAAACCGAATACCAGGTAAGAGGAGTGCGAACGATGACAAAACAGATTCAGGTGGGCGGTGTCCCTGTGGGCGGAGGGGCCCCGGTATCCATCCAGTCTATGACCAACACCCGGACGGACAACGTGGAGGCCACTCTGACCCAAATCAGAGCACTGGCTGCCGCCGGGTGCGAGATTATCCGTGTGGCGGTTCCAGATCTGGAATCTGCCCGGGCGGTAGGGAAGATCAAGGAAAATAGCCCGTTGCCCGTGGTGGTGGACATTCATTTCGACTATAAGCTGGCATTGGAAGCGATTGCAGCCGGAGCGGACAAGGTGCGCATTAACCCCGGCAACATTGGGGGAGAGGACCGGGTAAAGGCGGTGGCCGATGCTTGCCGCCGGCATCACATTCCCATCCGCATCGGGGTCAACGGCGGCTCTCTGGAGAAGAGCATTTTGGCCAAATACGGACGGATCTGCCCGGAGGCCATGGTGGAATCCGCGTTTGGCCACATCCGCTTGCTCAACCAGTTTGACTTTGACGACATCTGTGTCTCGCTCAAATCCTCCAGTGTTTCCACTACCATGAAAGCCTATCAGCTGATGGCATCAGAAAGCAATTATCCGTTACATATTGGCGTCACGGAGGCTGGCACGGTGCGCATGGGGACCTTAAAGTCCGCGATTGGCATCGGCGGCCTGCTGGCGCTGGGCATCGGGGATACCATGCGGGTATCCCTGTCTGCCGATCCGGTGGAGGAGGTGTACGCTGCCCGGGAGATTCTAAAGGCGGCGGGGATTCGAAAGGAAGGAGCGGAGCTGGTATCCTGCCCCACCTGCGGCCGCACCAGAATTGACCTGATTTCGTTGGCGAACCAGGTGGAAGAGCGGCTGAAACAGGTGGAAAAACCCATTACCGTAGCCGTGATGGGTTGTGTAGTCAATGGACCGGGCGAGGCTTCCGCCGCCGACTGCGGCATTGCCGGAGGCGAGGGAGAGGGCCTACTGTTCCAAAAAGGTAAAATCATCAAAAAGGTCCCGCAGGATCAGCTGGTGGACGAACTGTTCGCCCTGATTGAGACGCTTTAAGGGGACGACGGAATACATGCATGTGCGTGGACGAAGGAGAATCAAGAGTCAATGTCCAAAAAGATACCCTTTTTAACTATGTTTGCCGCGCTGCGCCGCTGGACCGAACTGGCTCTGGCGGTGGAGGGCTGGCTGATTGTGTCTGCGGCCATTGACAAAGCCGACCGCAGCGCAAAAATTGTGGTGGCGGGCGCGGCGGGCGCGGGCCCAAACCTGCTCCGGGAGGCTGAGGAGGCGGTGTGCCGCGCCTACGGGTTGAATGCGGTGAAAATTCAGCTTGCCGCGCCGACACCGGCTGCACCGGCCACCGTTTCACCGGGCGGGAATCCGAACAAGCCGACTGCCCGGAAAACGGATCAAACCGTTGTATCGGAGGCGGCGCCCGGATCAAACGATTCTACCCAGCAAGACGCGTTTGCCCGGGCTGAGGCCATCCGGAAGGCGGCCATGAAACGTGTGGCCAGCCGTCCCGTTGCCTCAAATGGGAACAAAAAACCGGCTGGGAGAGCAATCTTCGGCAAAACCATTTCAAAAGCGCCCATGCCCATCGGGGATCTGGAGCTGGATATGGGCACGGTGGTGGTAGAGGGCGACGTCTTTGCCATTGACAACCGGGAACTGAAAAAGCGTGGGGCCTGGGTGGTGGCGTTTGACCTCACCGACTATTCCGGCTCCATCCGGGTCACAAAATTTTTTCCCGGCGACGAGGGCAAGCCCTTGGCGGACGGCATCAAGAAGGGGATGCATCTCAAGGTCCAGGGCCGGCTGAATATGGACCGGTTCTACGGGGATATGGTTCTGGAGCCAATGGCCGTTGCCACGGCGGAGAAGACGGGGAAGGAAGATAAGGCGGAGGAGAAGCGGGTAGAGCTCCATCTCCATACGACCATGTCCTCCATGGACGCCCTGACCTCCGTGAATCCCAAGCTTGGCTCAGACCGGAACGTGGTGAAGCGGGCGGAGGCCTGGGGCCACCCGGCGATTGCCATCACGGATCACGGAGTGGCCCAGTCCTTCCCGGATGCGTGGCACTCCGCCAAGAAAATCAAGCTCCTTTACGGAGTGGAGGCCTACTTTCTCAACGATGTGGATGACCGTGTGGTGATTCATGGAGAGACGGGCGCGGCCTTTGAGGATGAAATTGTCTGCTTTGACATTGAAACCACCGGACTGAATAAAAAGCACGAGGTCATCATTGAAATTGGCGCTGTGGTGCTGAAACACGGGGAGATTACCGACCGGTTTAATACCTTCGTGGCGCCTGAGCGCATCTTGTCCCCGGAAATCATACACCTCACCGGTATCACAGACGAGATGCTGGTGGGGGCTCCCTCTCAGGAGGAGGCGTTGAGAGCCTTTTTGGCCTTTGCAGGGACTCGGCCCCTGGCTGCCCACAACGCCGAGTTTGACATGGGATTTATTTCTGTCGGATGCCGGAAGTATGGAATTCCATTCCAAAACCCCTCAATAGACAGCTTAGTTTTGGCGCAAAATTTGCTGCCGGATCTGGGAAAATATAAACTGGACATTGTGGCGGAACATCTCCATCTGCCTGCCTTTAACCACCACCGGGCCAGCGACGATGCGGCGGTTGTAGCCTATATGCTGCCTCATTTCTTCCGCATGCTGAAAGAAAAAGGCCTGCGTCATCTGGGAGAGATCAACGCTTACATGCCAAAGCTGCGCAAAGGGGGAAAGGCAAAACGACAGCCCAAGCACCTCATCGTGTTGGCCAAGAACCAGACCGGCTTGCGCAACCTGTACAAGCTCATCTCCCTGTCCCATTTGGAGCACTTCAAGCGCGTACCCATCATCCCAAAATCCTTAATCAACGAAAACCGGGAAGGATTAATCATCGGCTCCGCCTGCGAGGCTGGAGAGCTGTTTGAAGCGGTGACCCGGGGAAAAGATTGGCAGGAGTTGAAGCGAATCGCCTCCTGGTACGACTATTTGGAGATCCAGCCCATCTGCAACAACATGTTTATGCTGCGAAAGGGCATGGTTCGCAGCGAGGAGGAGCTGCGGGACTTTAACCGTACCATTGTAGCGCTGGGGGAAGAGATGGGTAGGCCGGTGTGCGCAACCGGAGACGTCCATTTCCTGGACCCGGAGGACGAGATTTACCGCCATATTCTCCTGGCCTCTAAGGGCTTTGAGGATGCCGACGAGTCGTTGCCCATCTACTTTAAGACCACCGACGAAATGCTGAAGGAGTTCTCGTATCTGGGGGTGGAAAAGGCGCGGGAGGTGGTGGTCCAAAACACCAACCGGATCGCCGACTGGTGCGACCCCATTGAGCCTCTGCCAAAGGGGTTGTTTGCCCCGAAGCTGGAGGATTCTGACGGGGAGCTCAAGCGTCTGGTATGGGGGAAAGCATATGACCTTTACGGCGAGAATCCGCCCCAAATCGTAGTGGACCGCATCGAGGCGGAGCTGGGAGATATCATCCGCTGCAAATACGACGTGATTTATATGTCTGCCCAAAAGCTGGTGCAGAACTCGCTGGAGCACGGTTATCTGGTGGGATCACGTGGCTCGGTTGGTTCCTCTCTGGTGGCCTTTATGTCCGGCATTACGGAGGTAAACTCTCTGCCTGCCCACTACCGGTGTCCAAACTGTAAGCATTCCGACTTTGAGTTCGGCCCTGCCAACGGATATGGCTGCGGCGCGGATATGCCGGATGCCGACTGTCCCATCTGCGGGACCAAATATGTGAAGGATGGTTTCAATATCCCCTTTGAGACATTTTTGGGCTTTGGCGGCGACAAGGTGCCGGATATTGACCTGAATTTTTCCGGCGAGTACCAGTCCAGCGCCCACCGGTACACCTTCGAGCTGTTTGGCCAGTCCCATGTGTTCCGGGCGGGCACCATCGGAACCGTGGCCGAAAAAACCGCGTTCGGCTATGTGAAAAAGTATTTGGATGAGAAGGGAAAAACCGCCTCTAAGGCGGAGGAAAATCGACTGGCGATCGGCTGTACCGGTGTGAAACGGACCACCGGACAGCATCCTGGCGGTATGGTCGTCATCCCGCAGGATAAGGAAATCTACGATTTCTGTCCTGTGCAACACCCCGCCGACGATCCGAACAGCGATATTATTACCACCCATTTTGAATATCACTCTATGGAAAGCAATCTGCTGAAGCTGGACATGCTGGGGCACGATGATCCGACCATGATCCGTATGCTGGAGGATCTGACCGGGGTGAATGCCCGTGAGATCCCCCTGGACGATCCGGACACCATGTCCCTGTTCCGTTCCTCCAAGGCGCTGGGCTACGAAAACGACAAAATTTTAGGCCCCACCGGCGGTACCGCCATTCCTGAGTTTGGCACCTCCTTTGTTCGGGGCATGCTGGAGGAAACGCAGCCCAACCAGTTTGATATCCTGGTTCGGCTGTCCGGATTTTCCCATGGCACCGACGTGTGGCTGGGCAATGCCCGCGATTTGATCCTGGATCTGGGGATCCCGGTCGGCGACGCCATCGGCTGCCGCGACGATATTATGCTCTACCTGATTAAAATGGGGTTCAACCCCAAACGGGCCTTTAAAATTATGGAAGCGGTTCGAAAAGGACGGGGCCTGCCCGAGGGGGCAGAGGATGAGATGAAGGCGCACAACGTGCCGGATTGGTACATCGGCTCCTGTAAAAAAATTGCCTATCTGTTTCCAAAGGCGCACGCCGTGGCCTATGTGATGATGGCCTTCCGCATCGCCTGGTTTAAGGTCCATCGGCCGCTTGCCTTTTACGCCGCCTACTTCTCCATCCGCGCGAAGGCCTTTGACGAGGCGTTTATGTGCCGGGGCATGGATGTCTGCCGGCAGAAGATGCGTCAGATCGTTGCAAAGGACAAGGAGGCCTCCGCCGTGGAGCAGGACATGCTTACCACGCTGGAGGTGTGCTACGAATTCTATCTGCGGGGGTTCACCTTTGATCGATTGGACTTGTACAAGTCGGAGTCCATTCATTTTACCGTGGACGAGACGCGGAATGCCCTTCGCCCGCCCTTTGTGTCGGTGGCCGGACTGGGCGAAACGGCGGCGATTTCCCTGGCGGAGCAGCGAAAGGGGAGAAGCTTCATCTCCATTGAAGAGGTCTCCGCCGCCTGCCCGAAGGTATCAAAGACCCACATTGAGCTGCTGAAAAATGCTGGCGCCTTCGGGGACCTGCCTGAGACCAGCCAGATTGATTTGTTTGCCATGCTGATTTAAAAGGCGGCGGACGGGGCCCCACGCAGTGGGGCGGCCGGTAGGCCGTAAATTCCTTGGGCAGATATTCAATATCCAGTTGCGAAACCGTGATCCACCCATATTGGCAGCACTTCCGGTCTTGTCCATACCACTGGAGTGCGCTGGAACAGGGGCAGACCGAGAATTGAATCCCGGGCTGCCCCTGTAGCTACACCGCCCATATTTTTTTGATTCCATATCCTTATTTTGGAGGATATGCTATTGACAGTTCTTTTTTAGAGTAGTATATTAGCGTGGTAAAGAATAAAAGCGGAGGGGAGAAGTCTGCCCAAACCGCAAAACAAGGAGCGATCCGATTGAAGCTGACCATCAACACCCCGGAGGGGACCCGGGACCGCCTGTTTGTCGAGTGCCAGGAGCGCCGCCAGGTCCAGTCCCGTCTGACCCGGCTGTTCCGCCAGCGGGGCTATTTAGAGGTATCCACTCCGGATATTGAATATTACGATCTGTTTGCCCGGTCGGGCAGCGCCATTCCCCAGGAGCGTATGATCAAGGTGGGGGACCCAAGCGAAAAATTTTGTGTGATGCGCCCAGATTCCACTACGCCCATTGCCCGGGTTGCGGCTACGAAATTGTGCTCGGTCCCGCTGCCCCAGAGATTGTATTACGACCAGACGGTATACCGCTTTAACCACGCCCACAACGGCGGAAGCCGGGAGATTCCCCAATGCGGAGTAGAGCTCATCGGGGCCAAGGGAATGAAGGCGGATCTGGAAATTATCGTCACCGCCATTGACGCTTTGCGCTCCTGCGGTGCGCCGCGGTTTCATGTGGAATTGGGCCACGCCGGATTTTTTCGGGATCTGGCCGGACAGCTGAAGCTGGAGGAAGATGACCTGGAGGAGATGCGCTCTCTGATTGAGGGGAAAAATTTTGCCGCGCTCAACGCCTTTTTGAAACCGTTCAACGGGCACCCCGCCAGCGTCGCCCTGAAACGGCTGTCCCGTCTGTTTGGCGGAACCGAAGTGCTCTGCGAGGCGGAGAAGCTGGCGGGCAAGACGGATGCCGTGGATTATCTGCGCGCGCTGTATGACGAGCTGTCGGTTGCCGGGTATGGCCAATATGTCCGCTTTGACCTGGGGATGGTCCACCAGATCGACTACTATACCGGCGTGGTCTTCCGCGGGTATGTAGAAGGGGCTGGAGAGGCAATTTTGTCCGGCGGCAGATATGACCACCTGGTGGAGGTCTTCGGCCGTGAGGCGCAGGCCACCGGTTTTGCCGTGGACGTGGACGCGGTTGCCCGGACCCTGCCCGAGACGGCGCTGCCCGCGCTGCGCTGCGTGGTCCACTATGAGCCGGGGTACCTGGCCCAAGCGCTGGAGGCGGTGGACAGCCGCCCGGCGGGCACCTGTGAATTGTCCCCCTGCCGCACGTTGGAGTCCAGCGTCAATCTGGCCCGGGACAAAGAGGCGGAGGCCGTCCTGGTCTTTGACAAAGACGGAGAGAGGATGGTGCTGGTATGAGCGATCGTTTGCGGATTGCCATTACAAAGGGTAGACTTTTGGACAAGTCCATCGAGCTGTTTGAAAAGGCGGGCCTGGACTGCGGACCCATTAAAGATCCGGGGCGGCGCCTGATTCACGCCGTGCCCAACTATCCGATTGATGCGGTGCTGGCCAAGGCGTCCGACGTGATTACTTATGTGGAGCGCGGCGTATGCGACCTTGGAATTGTGGGCCGGGATACGATTCTGGAGAAGGGGGGCACTTTTTACGAGGTGCTGGACCTTGGCTTTGGACGGTGTCGGTTTGCTCTGGCGGTGAAAGAGGGAACTGATTTCTACGGTACCTATAAGACGCGCCGCATTGCGTCCAAATACCCGGAGGTCACCCGGGCCTTCTTTGCCAAGAAGGGAATGGACGTGGACATTATCAAAATTGAGGGCAGTGTGGAGCTGGCCCCCATTCTTGGCCTTACCGACGCCATTGTGGACATCGTGGAAACGGGGGCCACGCTGAAGGCCAACGGTCTGGTGCCGATTGAGACGGTGGCTTCTGTGTCTGCCAGGCTCATCGTCAACACGGCCAGCATGAAACTTTATAAAAACCAGATCAGTGATTTTATTGCCAAATGTGAAGCGGAATTGGAGGGAACAAAATGATCTTAATCGTGAAGGCGGATGGCGTTGCGGAACAGAGACAACTGGAGGCCATGCGCACCCGTGCGGCCAAGAAGAACGAGGACATTGAGCGCCTCGTCCGCTCCGTGATTGAGAATGTGCGGGAGACCGGGTTCGAGGCCGTGCGCAAATATTCCATTGGGTACGATCACAGCGAGCCCTATGAGATCCCGCAGGAGCGGCTGGAGGAAGCCTATCGGACCTGTCCGGCTGAACTGATTGCAGCGCTGGAGCACGCGGCCCGAAACATTCGGGATTACAACGAAAAGCTGTTGGCCAAGACGGTAGAGTGGACCTCCCCCGACGGCGGCACCGTGGGCCGTGTGGTCCGGGGGCTGACCAGAGTGGGTATCTACGTTCCCGGTGGTACCGCCGCTTATCCCAGCAGCGTGCTGATGAATGCCATCCCCGCCAGAGTGGCCGGAGTGGAGGAGATCGTCATGGTCACGCCCCCCACCGAGCATCTTAGCGACGGGGTGCTGGCCGCCGCCAAAATTGCCGGGGTGGACCGGGTGATTGCGGTGGGCGGAGCCCAGGCGGTAGCCGCGTTGACCTTTGGGGCTGGCTTTATTCCACGGGTAGATAAGCTGGTTGGGCCGGGCAACGCCTTTGTGGCCACCGCCAAGCGGCTGGTTTATGGCTCTCTGGACATTGATATGGTGGCCGGGCCCTCCGAGGTGCTGGTGATTGCAGACCAGACCGCCGACCCCAAGTACATCGCTGCCGATCTGCTCAGCCAGGCGGAGCACGACAAGCTGGCGTCCGCCGTTTTGCTGACCGATTCCATAGAGCTGGCACAGGCGGTAGACCGGGAAATTGTTCGTCAGCTGGGCTATCTGGAACGCTCTGACATCATGGAAGCCTCGCTGAACGACTTCGGCGGGATCATCGTCTGTGAGAATTTGAGTCAGTGTGTGGCCCTGGCAAATGAGATTGCCCCGGAGCACCTGGAAATCGTGACCGAGGATCCGCGGGCTCTGCTGCCCATGGTGAAGAATGCCGGGGCGGTCTTCCTGGGCGCCTACACGCCGGAGCCCCTGGGAGATTATTTGGCCGGACCGGATCACGTGCTTCCCACCAGCGGAACCGCCCGGTTCTTCTCGCCCCTCAGTGTGGACTCGTTCCTGAAGACCATGAGTGTGGTGGAATTTGATCGGGCCTCCTTAGAGCCCATTTCCCAGAAAATCATTACCCTGGCTGAGGCGGAAAAACTGACCGCTCATGCCAATTCCATCCGCGTGAGATTCGGCGGCTGATCGGCTTAGGCAAAAGGCGTAGTACATCTGTTCGATGCGTGGAGGCTTGTTATGAAGGAAAAACCGCCTGACGATCCCCATGGACTGAGAACAAAAAAGCGATCTGCCCTGCGGCTGCGGCTGGGAACGACCTGGTTTTCTATCCGGCGGTATGCACTTTGGATGTCGGGCCGGTATGACTGGGCCTCCCAGAGGCAGAGAGACTGCCTGCCTTGTCTCCATATGGCCCACCACACCCCCTTGATGCGGAACCTGAGTAATGTGGAGATGGTCTATCAGCGTAACAAGGTGACTAATTTAAGGCTGGCCGTAGACAGACTGGATGGCTTGGTCTTACAGCCAGGCGGGGTGTTCAGCTATTGGAAACGGATCGGCAGACCGACCTACCGCAAGGGCTATCTGGATGGCATGATCCTCAAGGGCGGCAGGGTATGTTACGGCTGCGGCGGCGGGCTATGCCAGCTGTCCAACCTGATTTTCTAGATGACCCTTCATACGCCTCTTGAGGTGATCGAGCGACACCGCCATGGCTACGACGTTTTTGCAGATTCCAACCGCACACAGCCCTTTGGCAGTGGAGCCACCTGCTTTTATCCCTATGGTGACTTAATGATCCGAAACCCAACAGGAGATCCCTTTCAGCTCTGTCTGAGCGTGGGAGAGGAGGAGTTGGAGGGCGAGTGGCGGTCTGTTGCTCCTCCTGACCGCTGCTACCGGATCGTGGAACGTGGACACGAGATGCGCCACGAGTGGTGGGGCGGGTGCAGCCGGCACAATAAGCTGTACCGTCAGACCTATACCCCGGAAGGGGAACTGCTGGGGGAGGAGCTGATGGTGGAGAACCATGCGATGATGATGTACCAGCCGTTTTTAGAGGAGCAAGCTCAGCCAGAGGCTTCTGGGAAACCAGAGTTCAAATAGAGTTCAAATAAGGAGGACCTGTCCCATGCGCACTGCATTCATTCGCCGCACCACCAAGGAGACTGACGTGGATTTGAAGTTGTCTCTGGACGGAGGCGCGGTAACGATTTCCACCGGAATTGGATTTTTTGACCATATGCTTACCGCCCTGGCCTTTTATGCAGGGTGGGGGCTGGAGCTGACGGTCAAGGGAGATCTGGAGGTGGACGGACACCACACGGTGGAGGACACCGGAATCGTCCTGGGCCAGGCGCTGAAGGAGGCACTGGGAGACCGAAGGGGCATCCGCCGCTTCGGCTCGGCCTTTGTCCCCATGGACGAGGCGCTGTGTTTCACGGCCCTGGATTTTTCCAACCGGCCCTTTCTGGTCTTTGACGCGGATATGCCCCAGCCCATGATTGGGGAATACGACGCCTGTCTGACCGTGGAATTTATGCGGGCGCTGGCCATGAACGCCGGGTTGACCCTTCACCAAAAGTGCCACTACGGCGCAAACGCCCACCACATCACGGAGGGCCTGTTTAAATCCTTGGGGCGGGCCGTGAAGGAGGCCGTGGAGGCAGAGGGAACCGGTGTGGTCTCCACCAAGGGCGTTCTTTAAGCATTGGAACGGGACCACAGTGCTGTGGCTACATATCAGGGGCTGTTTCGGAAATCCTATGGTTGCATGTTCCAGCCATACAGAACGTATGGCTGGAACATGTTCTTCCCTGACCACAGCCGCTCATCAAGTTCCTGTTCCAAAAATTTTTGCGTTACCGGATGTCACCTTAAGAAAAATTTAACGTCAAAAGAGACAGTGGCTCCCGCCGCTGCTCTTGACGGATGTGTCAGGAAGTGGTACAAATGGGGAGATACATCGCCGTGATTGACTATGGCGTGGGCAATCTGAAAAGCGTGTCCAATGCCTTTGCATATCTGGGCGAAGCTACAAAAATTACCCGTGATCCCGAAGAATTGGAGATGGCCGACGCTGTCATTTTGCCCGGCGTGGGGGCGTTTCCCGACGCGGCGGACAAGCTGCGCGCCTCCGGTCTGGATCGGATTGTACTGGAGCAGGGGAACCGAAAGCCCGTGCTGGGGATTTGCTTGGGGATGCAGCTGCTGCTGGAGCGGGGGGAGGAAATCCGTCCCTGCGCCGGCCTGAGTGCAGTTCGGGGCTGTGTGGCCCGCATTCCCACTGAGCTGAAGCTGCCCCACATAGGCTGGAACGGTTTGTCCTTCTACCACGACTCTCCCTTGTTTCGGGGGCTTGAGGACGGGGTGGCCGTCTATTTTGTTCACTCCTTCTCCGCCCAGAGTACCGATCCAAGTCAGGTGATCGCCATGACCGACTACGGCCTTCCGGTGACTGCCGCGGTACAGAACGGGAATTTTTATGGCTGCCAGTTTCACCCGGAAAAAAGCGGGGAGAGTGGCCTTGTCATTCTGCGTAACTTTGCGTCTTTGAACCGCTGATCTGCACCGGTTCTTTGGGTAAGCGGGTTGGCAGAACCAAAGAACGATGCAGAGACAACGGAGGTAGATTCATGCGTTCCAATGCCTACAACGGCAAACGTGTTTCCGGCGGCCGCGAAGGGACTCGACTGTCCCATACGCTGGGTCGGGTGCTGTTTTTCCCAGTTCTGTTTCTTTACCTGGAATTTGTGCTTCATCTTTCTATGGGCACCGCTTTGGGCTATGCACCAATTTATATTTTGTTCAGTGTGGCGGCTGGCCTTCTGTTTTCCGCGCTGACCCAGCCTTTTCCAAGACGGGTCAACCGGGTTCTGACCAAGATGTTTGCGCTGGTGATCTCTCTAATTTATGTGGTGGAGATGATCGCCAAAAAGATTCTCCAGTCTTACTATCCGCTGAGTACCCTGGGAACAGCGGCGGGCAACCGGCTGACCGACTACGCCGATGTCATCGCCTCAACCGTATTGCGCAGCAGCCCCATGATTCTGATCCTATTTTTGCCTGCCATTCTGCTTTTCTTGTTTGGAAGACGGGTGATTGGATTTGAGCGGTTTGACGTCCGCTTTTCTGGCCTTATTCTGGTGGCGGCAGTGGTGGTTCATCTTCTTGGCCTGGGGGCGATCGGCCTGCCATGGAAGGGCGATCTGACCCCGAAGCAGCTGTATCAGATGGATACCAACATCGACGATCAGGTGGAGCAGCTGGGTCTGTGGACCATGCTGCGCCTGGATCTCAAGCATATGATTCTCCCGGTGAAGAACGACCTGGCTGCCGACTTTACCGGGATTGGCGAATTGGGAGATGGCTCTTCCGACCCCGCCGGCAGCGGAGCGGCTTCCTCCGGGGACGCCTCGGAGGATGACCCGGGTCCGGTCATCGATACCTCACCCAATGTGATGGATGTGGACCTGTCTAAACTTGCGGAGGAGGCCCCCAACGACGACATCAAGTGGCTGTGCAACTATTTCAACAGCGTTACTCCCACAAAAAAGAACGAGTACACCGGTATGTTTCAGGGATACAATGTGATTCAGCTGGTCATAGAAGGATTTTCCGGTTATGTGATCGACCCGGAACTGACCCCGACCTTGTATAAACTGACACATGAGGGCTTTGTGTTCCATAATTTTTACACGGCGCTGCACTACACCAGCACCTCGAACGGTGAGTGCCAGACCCTTTTGGGCCTGTATCCCAAGAACGGGAATCCTATCACTATGAAGCGCACCGGGGAGCTGGGCACCAACTGCTACTTCTCGCTGGCCCAGCAACTGGGCAGGGAGGGCTATGAGGTAAAGGGCTACCACGGCAATTATGATATGTACGGCCGCCTGGCGTCCCATACTAATTTGGGCTATGACTTTAAGCAGTACCAGTCTGGGCTGGATCTGGAGATGAGTTCCAGCGGCAAGCTTTTGTGGCCTCAGCGGGATTCCTATGTGGTGGAATCCAGTGTGGACGACTATATCAACAGCGATCAGCCCTTCCACGTCTACTATATGACCATCAGCGGGCACATGCCTTACTCCAACAACCGGATTGTGCAGCCCTATCTGGATACGGTCCGCGCCTTGCCCTACAGTGAGACCACCCAAAATTATATTGCCACCGCCATGGAAGTGGACAAGTCGCTCAAAATTCTGCTGGACAAGCTGGAGGCGGCCGGAAAGCTGGACAAGACCCTGATTGTGGCCACCGGTGATCACATCCCATATTTTAACGTAGATACCCTGGAGGAACTGTCCGGAAAGAAATTTGGCAGCTCCGACGATTTGGAAAAATTAAAGGAATCCAACATTGACTTTGACGTTTACAAGAATTCCCTGATCCTATGGTCCGCCAGCATGGAACAGCCGGTGGATGTGGACAAGGTCTGTTGCCAGGTGGACATCCTGCCCACCATCTCCAATCTTTTGGGGTTGCCGTATGACTCCCGGATGCTGGCAGGCAGCGATATTCTCTCCGACAGCGAGGGCCTGGTGATCTTTACCTCGCGGAGCTGGAAGTCGGACAAGGGCTTCTATAACCGCTATACCCAGGAATTCACTCCGGCCGAAGGGGTCAGCATGACCGCTGAGGAGCAGGAGTCCTATGTGGCCGCCATGAAAAAGTTGGTGGGCTATAAGTTGGACAGCACCCCCCTGATTATCGAGAATAATTTTTACGATTATGTGTTCGGTAACGGATAAGCTAAGGGCGGGACATCCGGTCCCGCCCTTTCTGATCAACATGCCGTGCCAAAACCAGAACGGAGGACTTCTATGATCATTCTCCCTGCCATTGATTTAAAGGATGGTAAGGTTGTAAGACTTTACAAAGGTGACTTTGATACCGTCCATCAGGTGGCCGACGATCCGGTCAAAACAGCCACAGCGTTTTACGAGGCCGGGGCCCGCTGGATCCACATGGTGGATCTGGACGGGGCGAAAGACGGAACGCGAAAAAACGGCGCCATCGTTCAGGCGGTGGCGCAGGTGGGACTGAACATCGAGCTGGGAGGTGGGATCCGGTGCATGGAAGACCTGGAAGCGGTGTTTGATTTGGGTGTGACCCGGGCGGTGATTGGATCCGCCGCGGTCAGCCATCCGGAGCTGGTTCGGGCTGCTGCAGAGCGCTATGGAGAACGCATTGCCGTTGGCATCGATACCAAGGACGGCAAGGTCAAGACGGCCGGCTGGGTGCAGGATTCCGGGCTGGACTATTTGGAATTTGCCAAATCCATCGAAGCAATGTCTGTAAAGACTATTATCTTTACAGACATTGAAACAGATGGGACGCTATCCGGTCCAAGCTTTAACCGACTGGGGGCGCTGCAGCAGGTGGTATCCTGTCAGATCGTGGCCTCGGGAGGGGTATCCAATAACCTGAATATCCAGAAGCTGGAAGCCATGGGCCTGTATGGCGCGATCATTGGGAAAGCCTACTATGCCGGAACCATTGACCTGGCTCAGGCGGTGGCGGACGGAGGAGCCCAGGAATAACGGATACACGGACGGAAGATGGAATCCGTCCCTATGGAAAGGTGTTGGTTGTTATGCTGGCCAAACGCATCATCCCCTGTTTGGACGTCCGGGACGGCCGGGTGGTCAAGGGAGTTAATTTTGTCAACATCCGGGACGCGGGCGACCCGGTGGAACTGGCTAAGTTCTATTCGGATCAAGGTGCGGACGAGATTGTGTTTCTGGACATTACCGCCACCAGCGACGTACGGGATACGGTTGCCGACGTGGTGGAGCGCACGGCGTCTCAGGTGTTTGTTCCTCTGACGGTGGGGGGTGGAATTCGCACTCTGGAGGATTTTCAAAAGCTCCTCCGGGCTGGTGCGGATAAGATTTCGGTCAACTCCGCCGCCGTCAAGGATCCGACCCTGATTTCCAGGGCTTCGGAGCGTTTCGGCGCACAGTGCGTCGTGCTGGCGATTGACGCCAGACGGCGCCCGGACGGGACCTATGAGGTGGTGACGGCCGGAGGGCGCACGCCCACCGGTCTGGACGCCGTAGAGTGGGCCAAGCAGGGAGAAACGTTGGGCGCGGGGGAGATTCTGCTTACCTCCATGGATGCCGATGGCACCAAGGCGGGCTTTGATTTGGAGATGACAAAGGCCATTACCCAGGCCGTATCCATCCCGGTCATTGCGTCTGGAGGATGCGGAAGCCTGGAGCATTTTGCCCAGGTGTTTGAGGTAACCGGCTGTGACGCGGCGCTGGCCGCATCCCTGTTCCACTTCGGGGAGCTGACGGTGCCTCAGGTAAAGGATTTTCTCCATAAGCGGAATATTCCGGTGAGGTAAGCGATATGTTTAATATTGATGAATTCTTTCAAAAATCAGATTTGATCCCGGTGGTGATCCAGCACGCGGAGACAAAGGATGTCCTGATGGTCGGCTTTACCAATCGGCGGGCTGTGGAGCTGACATTGGAGACCAAAACAGCCTGGTTCTGGAGCCGCAGCCGCCAGGAATTGTGGAACAAAGGCGCCACATCCGGAAATTATCTCCATGTTCAGAGAATCCTCGCGGACTGTGATATGGACACGCTGCTTTATTTCTGCCTCCCCGACGGGCCGACCTGCCATACCGGAGCGCCCAGTTGCTTTTTCAATGACATTGCGTTATAATCGTCAGGAATACAGAATGGTTCTGTCAGCCTGGGACAAACTGAGTTTGAGAATGGAGCGATACCCATGAATGACACGATGCAGAAGCTTTATCAGGTGGTGCAAAGCCGGAAGGCCGAGCCTCAGGAGGGCTCCTACACCTGTTATCTGTTCAGCAAGGGGCTGGATAAGATTTTAAAAAAGGTGGGCGAGGAGTGCTCGGAAACCATCATTGCCGCGAAGAACGGCGTTCCGGAGGATACGGTGGGAGAGATCTCCGACCTGCTGTATCATTTGACCGTCATGATGGTGCAGCAAGGCATTCCGCTGGAAGCGGTGATGGAGGAGTTAGATCGCCGCAGCGCCAAAATCGGCAATCTGAAACAAGTTCACGCCAGCGACCACAATACCTGAGGCCGCGGCTTGGAAAGGAGTGTTTGATATGAGTTTTAATCCAAATGAATTTGACCGCAGCTTTGCTCCGGAGGGCCAGCTGGAAACGCTGGGCCAGTACACAGCCAAGACGTTTCTCTGGATGGTTCTGGGGCTGATGGTGACCTTCGGCGTGGCCATGGTCTGCTGGATGACCAATGCGACGGTTTGGGCCTTGACCAATATTCCCTATGTGCATATGATCGTGTTGGTGGCCACCCTGTTTCTTTCCTTTACCATGGCCAGCCGGATTGAACGGATGACGGTGGGAACGGCTAAGGGAATGTTTCTTGCCTTTTCCACTCTGTTCGGTTTCACCATGTCCATTTATCTGCTGATTTTTCAGCTGGGCAGCCTGATTTTTGTGTTTCTGGCTACCGCCGTCTACTTTGGCGCGCTGGCTGGTTATGGCTACCTGACCCACCGCGATCTGTCCGGGCTGCGCCCCATTTTGATGTTCGGCCTGATTTTCCTGATCCTATTTGGCATCATCACAATGTTTATCCCGACGTTTACGATGCTTGATCAGGCTGCCTGCTTGATCGGCGTGGCCATTTTCCTGGGCTTTACCGCCTATGATACACAGAAGATCAAGGCCTACTACCAGTATTATGCGGGTTACCCCGATATGCTGGCCAAGGCATCTGTTTTCGCTGCCCTGCAGCTATATCTGGACTTTTTAAACCTGTTTTTGTACCTGCTGCGGTTTTTGGGCAACAGGAGAAACTAAAACAGTTCCGAATTGCGCACAACAAAAACGCAATGTCCGCCTGAATAAGGTGGACATTGCGTTTTTCATCGAAATAATTCTACTCAGCGGTAGGACAGAAGTACATCCACGTCTTTCCGCTTGGGGGCTGGACCAATTTCAGCGGCATGGCCCAACGCGATCAAGGCCATCAGCTCCTGATCTTCGGGAATTTGAAGATATGCTTCCAGTCCCTTGCGGTCGAAGACACCCATAATAACGGTTGCCAGCCCCAAATCGTGGGCAGCCAGGCAGAAGGTCTGGGTGGCAATGCCACAGTCGTAATACTGCCAGCCATCCTCGCGATCGGTGCTGTAGGTACCGTCCCGTTCAAAGCCGCTGCGGGATTTGACAAAGGTTTGGGCAATCAGCAAAGGAGCGCTGCTGAGGATGGACGGGTTGTTGGAGCCCGGCAGGCAGAACCGGTCGATGATAGTCTGGCGGACAGCCGGATCTTCAATCGCGAGGTAGCGGCTGATTTGGGTGTTTTTCCAGGAAGGAGCATAGGAAGCCAGAGAGACAATCTGTTCCAACTGCTCGTGGGTGACGGGCTCCTGCGTATATTTACGCACGCTCCGGCGGGTCAAAATACAGGTTTGGGTATCCATAAAAATTTACCTCCAATCATGTACAAAACAGATGAATTTATAGTATAGAAGCGCTTTGTAATTCTGATATGGTTTTGTTCAGCCCCCTTATGGGGCAACCAAAAAAGAGAACCCTGATCCCATTTCTGCTTAGCGTCCATGGTATCTTGAACCCGGAGGATTGTCAAGGGCGGGGAAACAATTTTCACTTTGGAGTCAGTATGACGCGTTTGCGGCAGACAAAAATTCGGGTGGGCCTGCAGCAAAAAGAAAATGTCGGAGGAATCGGATTCTGCTTTTCATTTCCGGAAAAACATGATAGAATACCAACGTATGTACATTGGACGGGGGAGGGCACCATGATCATTTTAGGCATCGACCCCGGAGTGGCTACCATCGGCTTCGGGGTGCTCCGGACTGAGCGGCAGAAGAATATTCTGCTGCAATACGGTGTCATTACCACTCCTCCCGGCATTCCACTGTCAAGCCGGCTACTCCAGATTTCCGACGACATGGAGGAGCTGATTCACCGGTTTCATCCCGATGAAATGGCGGTGGAAGAGCTGTTTTTTACCAAAAACATCACCACAGGCATTGCGGTGGCCCATGGACGCGGCGTGATTCTGCTGGCGGCGGAAAAGCTTGGGGTCCCTGTTTTTGAGTATACGCCCATGCAGGTGAAGCAGGCTGTGGCAGGCTATGGAAAGGCGGACAAGCGCCAGGTCATGCTGATGACCCAGAGGCTGCTTGGCATGAAGGAGATCCCACGGCCGGATGACGCCGCCGACGCTCTGGCACTGGCCATCTGCCACGGCCGATCTGCCACATCCCGGCTGAATACCGATCGGGTGTTCGATCCACAGAAATACGACACGAGGTAATGCGCTATGTTCTACTCTCTCACCGGCACGGTGGCCCACATCGGACCATATCTGGCCGTCATCGACTGCGGCGGAGTCGGGTATGCCTGCCGCACCACCAGCTACACCATCTCCGCCCTAAAAAAGGGGGAAAAAGGGAAGCTGTTTACCCATCTGAACGTCCGGGAGGACGCGATGGAGCTGTATGGCTTTGCCACCCAGGAGGAGCTGAACCTGTTCCAGCAGCTGATCTCGGTCTCCGGCGTCGGACCCAAGGCTGCCCTGTCCATCCTGTCCGCCAGCACTCCGGCCAACCTGGCACTGTCCATCATCACGGGGGATGAGAAGGCCTTGACCTGTGCCCAGGGCATCGGCAAAAAAATTGCCCAGCGGGTCATTTTAGAGTTGAAAGATAAGCTCGCCAAGGGTCAGACGCTGAATGGGGCGGGGGAGCGCTACGGCGGTTCCGGCGTTACCATTATTCCGGAGAATAAGCTGTCTGAAGCCTCGGCGGCGCTGGCCGTTTTGGGGTATTCCCAGGCTGAAATCAACCTTGCGCTGAAAGACGTTGATCTGGACGAACTTACTCTGGAGCAAATCATTAAGCAGGCCCTGAAAAAAATGATGAAGTAATTGGGAAATGCCGGAGGAGTATATGGTGACTTGTGAGCGAACAACCCCATGCCACCGATAGAACTTCCCTGGTGTGCTGCAAGCCAGTGTATCAATGGATAGGAGGAAGCATGTATGGCGAAACTGGAGCGCAGGCTGCGAGGCAACTTTGACGACGCGCTGCATTATTTCCACCAAGGTATCCTGGAGGGCAGCATGTCTGCAAGCTATGAGGATGGCAGCGACTATCAGGCCGACCGTGTCCGCTGTGCCGTCCGGGTGTATGAGCGGTACAGCTGCGCCGGAGGAAACCGGGTAAGTATGAACCTGACCTTGGTGGGAGAGGGAGAAGATCTGTTTCTCTCTGTGATTACCTCCGGCGGCAGCCAAGCTATGTTTTTTAAGATCAACACCTGGGGGGAGGAAGCGTTTCTGGATACCATCCGGGAACTGGCTGACCGCTATTCCGGCAATGAATGATTCCACCGCTTAAGACAGGAAGTGAGTCTTTGTCCATCGATTTTTCCAACCAAGAATTTGACACGGAGGATTTTGAACCCCTTGTCACCACGTCTTTGACGAAGGAGGATGAGGGGGAGTACTCCCTGCGCCCTAAGACACTGAAAGAGTATATCGGACAGGAGAAGGCGAAGGGGAACCTGGAGGTCTTTATTCAAGCGGCTAAGATGCGTGGAGAACCGTTGGATCATGTGCTCCTTCACGGACCTCCGGGTTTGGGCAAAACCACCCTGTCCGGCATCATCGCCAACGAAATGGGGGTCAACGTGCGAATCACCTCCGGCCCAGCCATCGAGAAAGCGGGGGATCTGGCTGCGCTGTTGACCAACCTGAATGAACATGATATTCTCTTTGTGGACGAGATACACCGCCTGAACCGACAGGTGGAGGAGATCCTCTACCCGGCCATGGAAGACTACGCCATCGACATTATCATCGGCAAGGGGCCGTCTGCCAATTCCATCCGCCTGGATCTGCCCCGATTTACCCTGATCGGCGCCACCACCCGGGCTGGGCAGCTGTCCGCGCCCCTGCGGGACCGGTTTGGTGTCACGCTGCGGTTGGAACTTTACACCCCAGAGGAGTTGTCCCTGATCGTGACCCGCTCTGCCGATATTCTAAAGGTTCCCATCGAGTCCGATGGAGCCATGGAGATTGCCCGCCGTTCCCGGGGAACGCCGCGTATTGCAAACCGTATGCTGCGTCGGGTGCGGGACTTTGCCCAGGTGCGGGCGGGCGGCGTGATCACCAAGCGAGTGGCGGACGAGGCGCTGACCGCACTGGAGGTGGACCGTCTGGGGCTGGACGCCATCGACCGGCGGATGCTGACCAGCATCATTGAAAATTATAAAGGCGGGCCGGTTGGGCTGGATACTCTGGCCGCCACCATCCATGAGGAGGCCGTCACGCTGGAGGATGTCTACGAGCCCTATTTGATGCAGCTCGGGTTTCTTTCCAGGACTCCCCGCGGCCGCTGCGTGACCGTCAAGGCTTATCAGCATTTGGGACTTTCAGTCCCCGGAGTGCAGTGTGAGGAACTGGACCAGCTTTCCCTGTAAGGAAGTGGCTGGCCTGAATTCTATGGATCCTGATATTAGAAGGGATCCAAACCAACAACAATGAGAGGTTATCCACATGGGAAAATTATTTGGAACCGATGGGATCCGCGGCGTGGTCAACGCCGGACTGGATGCTGATCTTGCTTATAAAGTCGGGCTGGCCGCTGCCATGGTGCTGGCCAAGGACAAAAAGCCGGGGGAGAAGCCCTTGGTTACCATTGGAAAGGACACCCGCATTTCCGGGGATCTGCTGAAGGGATCCCTCATCGCCGGGCTGTGCACCGCAGGGGCGGACGTGCTGGATTTGGGCACCCTGCCCACCCCGGGTGTGGCATGGGTGACCGTGGACGAGGGGGCGGATGCCGGCATCGTCATCTCGGCCAGCCACAATCCGTTTGAACACAATGGCATCAAAATCTTCAATGGCCAGGGGTTCAAACTGTCCGATGAACTGGAGGAGAAGATCGAAGATATTGTTCTGTTTGGCCACAATAATGTGCCCATGAAGACATATGGGGACATCGGTAAGGTGAGCTATGTGGCCCCTAAGGCCTCGGAGGATTACATCGACCATTTGGAGGCCACCATCGACTCCACCCTGGGCGGTCTGCGTATTCTGGTGGACTGCGCCAACGGCGCCGCTTCCGCCACGGCCGCGCGGCTGTTCGACCGGTTTTCCAAGCTGCGCACCGACGTCATTAACGCGGATCCGGACGGGGTGAATATCAACGACCGGTGTGGCTCTACCCACATGGATGCCCTTGCCGCCATGGTGAAGGCCGGCGGCTACGACATCGGGATTGCGTTTGATGGGGATGCCGACCGCTGCCTGGCTGTGGATGAGCTTGGGAACCTGATTGACGGAGATCAGATCATGGCCGCCTGCGGCCTGGATTTCATGAAAAAGGGTACCTTGTGTGGAAATACGGTTGTAGCCACTGTCATGTCCAATCTGGGACTCCATGTCTATGCCAGGGAGCAGGGGATCCAGCTGGAGTGTACCAATGTCGGGGACCGGAATGTGCTGGAGCGGATGGTGGAGAAGGGCTACGTGATCGGCGGGGAGCAGTCCGGCCACATGATCTTTCTTGAGCATGCCACGACCGGGGATGGGGAACTGACTGCGCTGCAGATGCTGGCCCTGCTGAAGGAGAGCGGAAAAAAAGCCTCGGAACTTTTTGGCGCTTGTCCTCGGTATCCGCAGGTGCTCATTAATATCCCGGTGGAAAGCAACGATGTTAAAAAAGCGGTCATGGCCAGCGAAACCCTGTCCCAGGCCATCCAACAAGAGGAAGCTGCGTTGGGTCAGGAGGGCCGTGTCCTGATTCGTCCCTCTGGAACTGAGGCCCTGATGCGGGTGATGGTTGAGGCAAAAACCGAAGAAATTGCCCAGTCTGCTGCCCGTCGGTTGGCCGATCTCATTGGCGGGTTGTAACATTCCACAAAGAAGAATTTTTCAGGGTATGGAGAAATAAACAAAAATTTTCTGCTGAACCCTTGACAAATCCGGTGATTTTGTTTATTATGATTTATAGTCGAAATGTTGATTGGCAGGTTGATTTATTCCAAAATCTTACAGATGAGGAATTGTGTTTACGCGCTTCCCACGGGAATAACCAAGCAGAGACCGAGTTGGTTCGCCGATATGGGCAGTTAGTTCGCGCTTGTGCCCGCCCCCTGTTTTTGGCGGGAGGGGACAGCGAGGATCTGATTCAGGAAGGAATGTTAGGCCTGCTCACCGCGATTCGGGGCTTTGACCCGGGGCGGGATGCCTCGTTCCATACCTATGCGGAAATTTGTGTCCGCAGCCGTCTGCTCACCGCGATTCGGGCGGCTCAGGGCGGAAAGCACGCCCCTTTGAACCACAGTGTTTCTTTTGAACCCCCTCTTTTTGATGGAACCAACGCGCACCTGTTTTCTAGCGTCAAGAGCCCGGAGGACGTCATCATCGGCAGGGAGGAACTGAAAGAGCGCCTTGACGCTCTGAAGTGCCAGTTGTCTGAACTAGAAGCAAACATTTTACCACTCTACCTCAAAGGGCTCTCTTGCGGAGAGATTGCCGATCGGGTAGGCCGCTCCCAAAAGTCAGTGGACAACGCAATCCAGCGCATTCGACGCAAGGTAGTGCGGCAATTTTCTTCCGGCGTATCCAGCGAGAGCTGATCGCAATATTACACCGCCCGATCCGTTATGCATTGGGCAACAGTCAAAGAGAGGGAAAATCCATGTACGAAGACAAGATCCTGGTATGCAAAGAGTGCGGCAACGAGTTTACGTTTACTGCCGGTGAGCAGGAGTTCTACGCTGAGCGTGGCTTCCAGAACGAGCCCCAGCGTTGCAAGAACTGCCGCGACGCCCGCAAGAACGCTGCCCGTGGCCCCCGTGAGTACTTCACCGCCACTTGCGCTGCTTGCGGAGGTGAGGCTAAGGTTCCGTTCCAGCCGAAGTCTGACCGTCCTGTCTACTGTAGTGACTGCTTCGCCAAGATGCGTGAGCAGGGCTAATATTTGCCAGGAAAAAAAGGACGCCCGCTTTGGGCGTCCTTTTTCTGCTTTTTTTAAAACATGCTGCTTTTGTGGAAAAGCCGGATTTTGGAATATGATAATAGGGCGGATGAAGATTTTTTGGAATTTTTCATTGAAAATAGGGAGAAGATAAGATATAATACCGGCAAGCGGATGTTGTGTCTTTGATTTTAAATCTTTTGTCCTTGCCTCACGGTGGATGAAAAAGATGCATGATATCCGAATGAAAACGAAAATGGAGGAATCCTCACATGACGATTACAAAGGATACCATTATTGGTGATATTTTGACCATTGCGCCTCAGACTGCGCCTTTGTTTATGGGCATTGGAATGCACTGTTTGGGGTGTCCCGCCTCCCGGGGGGAGACGGTAGAGCAGGCCTGCATGGTGCACGGTGTGGATGCGGACGACCTGCTGGCGAAGGTCAACGAGATGATTGCCGCTGGTAAGTAAGATAAAAAAACAGGGGCGGAATTTTCCGCCTCTGTTTTTTTGCAATGCAAAAGCATAGCAAAAAGGAATTCATACGCATGCCGCTCCCAGCAAAACCGGCAACTGTCCCACAAGGTGTAAACGTTCAGGTGCTTCAAATTGTACGTAATTGCCCTCCCGTTGCAGGGAAAAGGCCAGTGATACCACCATACTGTGCTGGATAGAAAAAAGGGCTCTTCCGCGTGTGCGTTTGTCGGAGCCATTTCATTGATTTTGACCACGGAGGAACGATGAGCAAATATATTGAACTGTCGCCAAGGCTGCGGATGGTAGCCGATTTGGTACCGAAGGGGGCGCGGCTAGCCGATGTGGGCACCGATCATGCCTATCTGCCCGCCGCCCTAATTCTGGAGGGGGTTATCCCATCCGCCATTGCAGCTGATTTGCGCCAGGGACCGCTGAACCGGGCAAGAATCACGGTTCAGACGTGCGGATTAACGGGCCGGGTCACGTTCCGGCTGTGCGATGGCCTGTCCGGAATTCGTCCGGAGGAAGTGGAGGCCGTGGTGATCGCCGGTATGGGGGGCGAGACCATTGCCGCCATTTTAGCCGCCGCCCCATGGACCCGGGAACGGGATATCCCATTGGTGCTGCAGCCCATGTCCTCCATGCCGGATCTGCGCTCCTGGCTAGCGGGAAATGGGTATCGCATCCTGACCGAACAGCTGGCCAGGGAAGGGGATACCCTGTATACCGCGCTGTCTGTCCGGGCCGGAGAGATGGAGAAACTGACTCCGGCGGAACTTTGGGCTGGGAAAAACCGCCTTCAGCCCTTACGGGAAATTTGGCTGGACCGCTGGCTGGAAAAGACCGAGCGAGCCCTGGATGGGCTGGCCCAGGCCAAGCAGGAGGCCGGAGTGGCGCAGCACCGCACCCTACTGGAGCAGGTCAGAACCGGGCTTCTGGATATGAAAAAGGAGTGGGAAATGTGGCAACCGTAAACGAAATCTATGCATATCTGGATCATATCGCCCCCTTTGCCCTTCAGATGAGTTTTGACAATGCCGGATTTTTAGTCGGGCGGGGAACGACCCACGTGGAGCGTGTTCTGGTGACGCTGGACATTACGGAATCGGTGGTAGAAGAAGCGGCGCTTTTGGGATGCCAGCTGATTGTGTCCCACCATCCGGTCATCTTTCATCCAGCCAAATCCATCACCGACGAAACGGTTCCCGGACGGATTTTACTGGCTTTGACCGAACAAAAAATTGCCGCTATTTGTGCCCACACCAATCTGGATGCCGCCCAGGGAGGCGTCAACTGCTGCCTGGCGCAGGCCCTTGAGTTGGAGCAGATCGGTCAGCTTCACCAGGATGGGGTGGATCCTTCCGGCCAGCCCTACGGGATAGGACGGGTGGGAAGGGCCTGCCGGCCCGGTCTGTCTGCAGCGGAATATGCTGCCTATGTCAAGGAGAAGCTAGGCGCGGCCTCCGTCCGCTATGTGGATGGCGGACGGCCGGTGGAACGAGTGGCGGTGGGCGGCGGCGCCTGCGGCTCTATGCTGTCGGATGCGGTTGCCGCCGGCTGTGATACCTTTGTCACAGCCGACCTGAAATATGACCAGTATCTGGAGGCCAGGGCCCTTGGAATCAACCTGATGGATGCAGGACACTATCCCACGGAATGTGTGGTGTGCGGACCGCTGGCTGAGCGGCTGGCGGTCCAGTTCCCGGATCTTTCGGTTACGGTTTCTTCCCGGCATAGAGAAATCTATAGCGGTGTCTAGACAAGAAAACAATCGGCAGGGTTGGGCCATGGTGCGTGTAATTCTGGTTGATTCAGACAAAAAACGGTTGATATGGGCCAAAACTGGATATTGAGAACGAAATAAGGAAAAAAGTGCTTGCAATCGATCAGAAGTTATGGTACACTACTTCAGTCTGAAAACGGGTGGTCCTCTGCGGTAGTCCCTTCAAAAAACGAAGGGAAGATCAAACCGACATGAACGCCTATATAACAGGAGGAAAATAATATGGATTTGATGCAGGCTTTTACCGAGAAGTACAAGAAAGCAGAGCCCCCCAAGGTTGATGTGGGCGACACCGTCCGAGTTCACCTGAAGGTGAAGGAAGGCAACCGTGAGCGTATCCAGATCTTTGAGGGAACTGTCATTGCCAAGAAGCACGGGGGCATTGAGGAAAGCTTTACCGTCCGCCGTATCTCTTACGGTGTCGGCGTGGAAAAGGTATTCCCGATTCACGCTCCCTCTATCGAGAAAATTGAGGTCGTGCGCCACGGCAAAGTCCGCCGCGCGAAGCTGTATTACCTGCGCAACCGCGTGGGCAAGGCTGCCAAGTTGAAAGAGGCCCTGTAATCACAAAAAGGGAGCGGTTGATGCCGCTCCTTTTTCTATTCCGCTGGGTACAATAAATACAAAAGAGAGGAGGAGGCTCATGAACATTCAATGGTATCCCGGCCACATGACCAAAACCCGCCGCCAGATCGAGGCGGACTTAAAACACGTGGACATCGTGGTGGAGATCGTGGACGCCCGAATTCCGGTGTCCAGCCGGAATCCAGATATCGACGAAATTTGTGCTGGGAAGCCCAGACTGATCGTGTTGAACCGGGCGGATCAGGCGGATCCGGCGATGAATCAGCAGTGGACGACCGAGTTAAAGGGCCGAGGCTTTACAGTGCTGGAAACGGATTCGAAAACGGGCAGCGGGGTGAACCAGTTTTCCGGGGTCATTCAATCTGCCCTAAATGAGCAGATTGCAAGATGGCGGGAAAAAGGCCTGGTGGGCCGGCCCGTCCGGGCGATGGTGGTGGGAGTGCCCAATGTGGGAAAATCCACCTTTATCAATAAAGTGGCCCGGAAAAAATCCGCCAAGGCCGGTGATCGGCCCGGCGTTACTCGGGGCAAGCAGTGGATCAACGTGGACCAGTCCCTGGATCTGCTGGATACGCCCGGCATCCTGTGGCCAAAGTTTGATGATGAAACCATCGGAATGCACTTGGCGTTCACCGGGGCGGTAAAAGATGATATTATGGATTTGGAGACGTTGAGCTGTCACCTGTTGACCCTGCTGGCCGGTCGGTATCCCGAGGCCCTGCTCGCCGGCTATAAGCTGAAGGAGCTGCCAGGCCGGGAGACGGAAGAAAATGACGTTGCCTATGGCTATCGCCTCCTGGAATGCTGCGCCCAGAAGCGCGGCATGCGGAGCTCCGGCGGCGCATTTGATACCGAGCGCATGGCACGGGTTTTGCTGGACGAGTACCGGGCCGGGAAGTTGGGGCGGTTTACTCTGGAGACACCCACCGGAAAATAGGATGGAAATTGAAAAGGGGAGCGGCATATGGACCTGTGGCAATATGAGCGGGAGGCACTGGCTGCCGGATATGGGGTGCCCTGCGGCTGTGACGAGGCGGGGGCAGGCCCGTTGGCCGGGCCTGTGTATGCCGCTGCGGTCATTCTGCCCCTCGGGGCGGAGATTCCGGGGCTCAACGACTCGAAAAAGCTAACCGAAAAGAAACGGGAAGCTCTGTTTCCCGTGATCCAGAACACAGCTCTGGCCTGGTCGGTGGCCTGCGTGGACGCGAAGGAAATTGACCGGACGGATATCCTCAGCGCCAGGATCAAGGCGATGCAGCTGGCTATCGACGGCCTAAACCCTCCACCCGATTTCGCCCTGGTGGACGGAAATCGGGACCGGGGACGGTGCGCCGCCATCACTACGCCTCACCGCTGCATTGTAAAGGGAGACAGCCTGTCGGCTTCTGTTGCGGCGGCCTCAGTGCTGGCCAAGGTGAGCCGGGACCGCCTTATGCTGGAGATGGCACAGAAATACCCGGAGTATGGGTTTGAGAAGCACAAGGGGTATGGGACCAAACTCCATTATGAGATGCTTCGGCTCTACGGTCCATGTCCCATTCACCGCCAGACTTTTTTGAACGCCTTATGAGCGGGCAGGAGAGCAGAGTGCTGGGGCGCTGGGGCGAGTCTTTGGCGGCGGACTATTTCCGGAAGAAGGGCGCTGTCATTGTGGGGGCCAATTGGCACTGTCGGTTTGGAGAACTTGACTTGATTGTCGCAGATGGAACGTATCTGTGTTTTGTAGAGGTGAAACTTCGAAAAAACGCCTCCTATGGGCAGGCGGGGGAGTTTGTGGACCGGCGTAAGCAGGAGAAGCTTCGGGCGGCGGCGGAATCCTATCTGGTGCAGCATCCAACCCAGCTTCAGCCGCGGTTTGATGTGGTGGAGGTCTATGCTCCACAGGGCACAGACACCAAGACGCCAATCGTCCGCCACACGGAAAATGCCTTTTAAAATCGGCAGAGAACCTGCCGTTTTCCCAGCAATCGCTTGACCTTCTGACGGGAAACTGGCATAATGTAGGTCAATGGAGACAATCCGTTGAACAGAAAAGATGGGAATGATTGAGATGCAATATATCAGCACAAGAGATTCGGGGCTGCGCTTTACCGCCTCTCAGGCGATTACCCAGGGACTGGCCTCAGATGGCGGTCTGCTGACCCCCTATTATATCCCAAAGCTGCCCGGCAATGCGCTGAAGGACCTGAAGGACATGTCCTATCAGCACCGGGCCGTCTATGTGATGAAACAGTTTCTGGAGGAGTTCCCGGTAAAGGAACTCACCGACTTTGCCGCCGCCGCTTACGGTCCTGCGAAATTTGATACCCCGGCTGTGGCCCCGGTTCACACATTGGACGATACCACCCACTGTCTGGAGCTGTGGCACGGGCCGACCTGTGCGTTCAAGGACATGGCCTTGCAGATGCTGCCTCACCTGCTGACTGCCTCTCTGACCAAAACGGAGGAGTTTAAGACGGCATTCATTCTGGTAGCGACCTCCGGGGATACCGGGAAGGGTGCGCTGGAGGGTTTTAAAAATGTTCCCAAGACCCGGATCCTGGTGTTCTACCCCAAAGACGGCGTTTCTGCGGTCCAGGAGCTCCAAATGGTGACCCAGGAGGGGAGCAATGTGGGTGTCTCCGCAGTATACGGAAACTTCGACGATGCTCAGACCGGTGTGAAACGCCTGTTCTCTGATGAGGAGCTAAAAAAGGAGTTGGAGCGCAGGGGCTATTTCTTCTCTTCGGCCAATTCCATCAATTGGGGCAGAGTTCTGCCTCAGATCGTTTACTATGTTTCGGCTTACTGTGACCTGCTGCGGGATGAGAAAATTCAGCCGGGGCAGAGCATCAACGTCTGTGTGCCCACCGGGAACTTTGGCAACATTCTGGCCGCATACTATGCCAGAGAGATGGGGGTGCCCATCGATCGGCTGATCTGCGCCTCGAACAGCAACAACATTCTCACCGACTTTATCCACACCGGCATCTATGACCGCAACCGCACCTTCTATAATACCATGTCTCCCTCCATGGACATCCTGATTTCATCCAATTTGGAGCGCCTTTTGCTCTCTTTGACCCAGGATGTAAACGAGGTAAAGGACTATATGGAGCAGCTGAGTGTCTCCGGGCGGTACGAGATCCGGGATCGGGTGCGGGAAAAGATGCAAAAGCTGTTTTGGGGTTATTACTGTGATGACCGGGAGACCCAAAACGTAATTGGGGAGATCTACAAGACCCACGACTACCTGATTGATCCCCATACCGCCGTTGCGTTTTCCGCTTTGTCGCAGTACCGCAAGGAGACCGGGGACGAAACCCCCTGCGTGGTGGTGTCTACCGCCAGCCCCTTCAAGTTCTGTGACAGCGTACTGGGCGCTTTGGGTGAAACTGAGCCCGCGCCGGGTCTGGATGCGTTGAATCAGCTGTCTCAAAAGACCGGAATGCCCGCCCCCGCGCCCCTGGCCGGTTTGCGGGACAAACAGGTCCGCTTTACCACTGCGGTGGAGAAGGATCACATGGTGGACGCGGTGCTGTCCATGTTAGGGTGAGCCGATGGCCCTCTACGCGATTGGAGATACCCATTTGTCCATGAGTAGCGATAAGCCCATGGATGTGTTTGGCGGCGGCTGGACGGGGTATGTTGACAAGCTGCGCCTGGGCTTTGAGGAGATCCGGCCGGACGACACGGTGGTCCTGTGCGGGGATCTGTCGTGGGGGATGAGTCTGGCGGAGGCACGAGAGGATTTCGCCTTTTTGAATGCCCTGCCCGGGAAGAAGCTGTTGATGAAGGGGAACCATGACTACTGGTGGACCACAGTCTCCAAGATGCAGCAGTTTTTTCAGGAGAACGGATTCACCACCTTTGAATTTCTCCACAACAACTGCCATATCTATGAGGACGTCGCTCTGTGTGGCACCCGCGGCTGGTTTTATGAGGAGGATCGGGGCGAGCACAGCGCTAAAATTTTCCACCGGGAGCTGATTCGGCTGGAAGCATCCCTGAAGGCGGGGGGAGACCGGGAGAAGTTCTGCTTTCTCCACTATCCGCCTGTGTATCAGGGCTACCGCTGCCAGGAGATCATCGACTTGCTGGAGCGATATGGGGTGACCCGATGTTATTACGGGCATCTCCATGGCGGAAGTCACCGGCTGGCGGTGTCCGGACGGCAAGGAAGGGTGGAGTACCACCTGATTGCGGCCGATTATCTGAATTTTCGACCGAAAAAAATTCTTTCGTAAGGAAAATTCACGGAAATTTTTGAAAAATACTCTGGTCAAACGGCAATATATCTGATAGAATATCGTGGCGAAAGTAAAAAGGCGCTGTTGTTCCGCTGTCAGGAGCAGAGGTGCGCCGACAGGAGGAATCTAGACAAATGAA
The DNA here is from genome assembly GCA_050251755.1 of Lawsonibacter sp. Classification (GTDB taxonomy): domain Bacteria; phylum Bacillota; class Clostridia; order Oscillospirales; family Oscillospiraceae; genus Lawsonibacter. Next base: position 49,988 of record JBFWME010000003.1, read on the forward strand.
GGTCACCAGTGTTGAAAAGAAAGAAAAAAGCACGGTCGAGCTGACCATTCAAATTGAGGCAGAAGAGTTTGAGGCCGCCGTACAAAAGGCGTATCTGAAAAACCGCGGCAGCATCGGCGTTCCCGGCTTCCGAAAGGGCAAGGCTCCCCGAAAGATTATCGAAGGCATGTATGGCAACGGCGTATTCTACGAAGACGCCATCAATGCCGTTTATCCCGGCGCCTATGAGCAGGCCGTTCAGGAGCAGAAGCTGGACGATGTCGGCTATCCGAAGATGGAGGTGGTCGAGGTCGGCAAGGAGGGCTTTACCTTCAAGGCGCTGGTCTCGGTCCGTCCCGAGGTCAAGCTGGGCGACTATAAGGGCATTACCGCACCCAAGGCTGAGTCCAAGGTGACTGAGCAGGACATCGACGACGAGATGAAGCCCTACATCGACCGGGCCACCCGGCTGGTCAGCGTGGAGCGCGCTGCCGCCAATGGCGACACCGCGGTTATTGACTTTGAGGGCTTTGACAGCGGCGTGGCGTTTGAGGGTGGAAAGGGCGAGAACTACGAGCTGAAAATTGGCTCCGGTTCCTTTGTCCCCGGGTTTGAAGATCAGGTCATTGGCATGAAGGCCGACGAGGAGAAGGACATCAATATCACCTTCCCGGAGGATTATCATGCTGACCTGGCCGGAAAGCCTGTGGTGTTCCATGTCAAGGTCAAGGAGATCAAGGAGCCCCAGGCGCCCGAGGTGGACGACGAGTTTGCCAAGGACGTGTCCGAGTTTGAGACGCTGGAGGCATTCCGCAAGGACTTGGAGCAAAAAGTGGCCGACCGCCGCGCCAAGCAGGCCCAGAGCGATTTTGAAAACGCCGTGATGGAGCAGCTGGTGGAGAACATGGAGTGCGAGATCCCGGACGGTATGGTAGAGGTTCAGCTGGATAAGCTGATGGACGATTATGCCATGCGCCTTCAGGGACAGGGCATTTCTATGGACGACTACATGAAGATGATGGGGATGACCCCCGATGTGATGCGCGCGTCTGCCAAGCCCTCCGCCCTGCGCCAGGTACAGATGCAGTTGGCCCTTACCGCTGTGGCCGAAGCTGAGAAGCTGGAGATTACCGACGAGGAGTATGAGGCCGAGGTGAATCGCCTGGCCGAGCAGTACAATCTTGAGCCCGAGAAGGTGAAGAGTATTGTTTCCGCCGAGGATCTGAAGAAGGATCTGAAGCTGAAGAAAGCCAGCGACCTGGTCGTCGCCGAAGCGAAGGTAGGCGAGGCCAAGGAAAAAACCGCCGAAGAGGCGGAGAAGACGGAAGCGGCCGAAGAAGAGAAACCAAAGCGAGTCCGTAAGAAAAAAGCCGAGGAGCCCAAGGCCGAGTAATTGCATGACGTCCCGGGGCGGACTCGTCCGCCCCGGGCGCGTCCGTATTTGAGCCGGAGGTGCATACGAGTTCTTGCGGGGTCGGAGGAATCATTTTCCGGATGGGCGGGTATACTTGGATATCGCTGTCCAAAAGAGAAATCGTGCCGCGTAAACAATCCGGTCAGAGGTAAGGTGCCCATCCGCCTGCCGACGGCCGCGCAAGGCGGAGAGGTTCGGTTCAATTTCAGCGCTTGCAGGCGCATGGAGGTTTTTTTATGAGTTTAGTTCCTTATGTAGTAGAGCAGACCAACCGGGGCGAGCGCTCCTATGACATCTTCTCCCGTCTGCTCAACGACCGCATTATTATGCTGTCGGAAGAGGTAAACGACACCACCGCATCTCTGGTGGTGGCCCAGCTGTTGTATCTGGAGGCCCAGGACCCGGATAAGGATATCCAGTTCTACATCAACAGCCCTGGCGGCTCTGTTACGGCTGGAATGGCCATTTATGACACCATGCAGTATGTCAAGTGCGATGTGTCTACCATCTGCATCGGCTTGGCCGCCTCGATGGGGGCGTTTCTGATGTCATCCGGAGCTAAGGGCAAGCGCTTGGCTCTGCCAAACGCTGAAATTATGATTCACCAGCCTTCTGCCGGAACGCAGGGTCAGATCACCGATATGTCCATCCATCTGAAGCGGCTGGAGATCGTCAAAACGCGGATGAACCGTATTTTGTCTGAAAATACCGGGAAACCAATTGATGTGGTCACTGCCGACTGTGAGCGGGACAACTTTATGACCGCCCAGGAGGCCATGGAATATGGCCTGATCGACAAGGTCATCGACCACCGCTAACTGCTGCTTTGAGTTGCGGGCAGGGGAGCAGTCCAATCTCCTGCCGACCCATTTCAGAATAGGACTTTTTAAGAGGTGTATCCATGGCTCGAAATGATGAGAAGAAAAATATCCGCTGCTCGTTCTGCGGAAAGCACCAGGATCAGGTACGGCGGATCATCGCCGGTCCCGGGGCTTATATCTGCAACGAATGTGTGCAGCTGTGTATGGGCATCCTGGACGACGGGTATGACCCCGCTGATACTGCCGTTGACAGCAACATCCCCGATGTAATTCCAACCCCGATGGAAATCCATACCGTTTTGGATCAGTATATCATCGGCCAGGAACGAGCCAAGGTTGCGCTGTCTGTGGCTGTGTATAACCACTATAAGCGCATCTACTTCGGGGGCGCAGAGGACGTGGAGCTGCAAAAGAGCAACATTTTGCTCATGGGTCCCACCGGCTGCGGCAAGACGCTGTTTGCCCAGACATTGGCAAGGGTACTGAAGGTACCCTTTGCCATTGCAGATGCTACCACCCTGACCGAGGCTGGCTATGTGGGCGACGACGTGGAAAACATTTTGCTGCGTCTGGTCCAGGCCGCGGATTATGATATTGAGCTGGCCGAGCGCGGCATTATTTACATCGATGAGATGGATAAGATCGCCCGAAAAAGCGAAAATACATCCATTACCAGAGATGTGTCCGGCGAGGGCGTGCAGCAGGCGCTGCTGAAGATTCTGGAGGGCACTGTGGCCAACGTCCCCCCTCAGGGCGGACGAAAGCATCCCCACCAGGAGTTTATTCAGATTGACACCAAAAATATTTTGTTTATCTGCGGCGGTGCGTTCGACGGAATCGACAAAATCATTGAAAACCGTCTGGACAAACGGTCGATGGGCTTCGGGGCTCAGATTCAAAGCAAAAAAGAGCGGGATGTGGGTAGCCTGATGGCGGAAATTCAGCCTCAGGATTTATTGAAATTCGGCATCATTCCCGAACTGGTGGGACGCCTGCCTGTCATTACGACGTTGGAGTCCCTGAACCGGGACCAGATGGTTCAAATTTTGACCGAGCCCAAAAATGCACTGGTGAAGCAGTATCAAAAACTGCTGGAGTATGACCAGGTGGAATTGGAGTTTGGCCGCGACGCGTTGGAGGCGGTGGCTGACCGGGCGGTGGCCAGAGGCATCGGGGCCCGTGGCCTGCGAGCGGTGTTGGAAGAGGTTATGACCCGGGTCATGTACGACGTGCCCTCCGACCCAACCATCGTGAAGGTGTCGATCCATGCCTCCAGCGTCACAGACGGTGTGGAGCCGGAGCTGATCCGGGACCCAGACCGAAAGCAGAGACCCAAATTGGGTAAGGCCACGCTGCATGCCGAGCGAGGCGGGCTCCCTGGTACCAACGTAGGCTGATCAATAAAAATGAAAGAAAACAACGCCCCGCGGTGCCCCCGGAACGGCGGGCCGCGGGGTGTTTTGCCGTTACCCCGAAAGGAAGTGAATTTTTATGAGCAAAGAACTGGATTTGTTAAATGTTACCACTATGCCGACGATTGCCCTGCGTGGGCTGACGATCTTTCCCAATGTAATGATCCACTTTGAAGTGGCCCGGGAGATGTCCATCAAAGCGTTGGAAGAGGCCATGACCAACGGAAGCCCTGTGTTTCTGGTGGGGCAGAAGGACATTTCGGTCGAGACGCCGGAGGAAAAAGACCTTTACCCCGTCGGGACCATCTCCAACATCCGCCAGATTCTCCGTATGCCGGGAGACAATGTGCGGGTCATGGTAGAGGGCCAGACCCGAGGCCGGATGCTGCGTCTGGTGCGCACACAGCCCTATCTCGAGGCGGAGGTCCAGGAAATCGGAACGGAGGAGGCCCCTTCCCGCATCACAGCCAAGCAAGAGGCCCTGATGCGTTCCACTTACGAATTGTTTCAGCGCTATGCCGAGCTGGCCACAAAGGTGTCGCCCGATCTGCTGATTCATATTTTAGCAAGTCAAGACCCTGGATATATTGCCGACTATATTGCCCAGAATATTGCGATGCGCAACCATGACAAGCAAGCGATTCTAGAGGAACTGCGCCCCGCCCGTCGGCTGGAGAAACTTTATCGCCTGTTGGAGCGCGAGGTGAACATTCTGTCTCTGGATGCGGAAATTCAGACCAAAGCCCGGGAACAGATCGCAGACCATCAGCGGGATTACTACCTGCGTGAACAGCTGAAGGCGATTCAGGCAGAGCTGGGGGAAGGCGAAGGCGGCGACGAGTTTAAGGAATACCGAAAGAAGATTGCTGAGGCCAAGCTTCCGGACGAGGTGCGTGATAAGCTGAACAAGGAGCTGGATCGTTTGGCGAAACAGCCATTTGGCTCTTCCGAGGCCACCGTTCTACGCAGTTATCTGGACGTATGTTTGGAGCTGCCATGGGGCAAGAGTACGAAAGAGAAAATCAGCGTTCCCGCGGTGAAAAAGGCTCTGGATCAGGACCACTTCGGTTTGGAGAAGGTAAAAGAGCGCATCCTGGAGTTCGTGGCGGTCAAACAGCTGGCGCCTAACTTGAAGGGGCAAGTGCTTTGCCTTGTCGGACCCCCCGGGGTGGGCAAAACCTCTGTTGCCATGTCCATGGCCCGCGCCATGAACCGCAAGCTGGCACGGATTTCGCTGGGCGGTGTCAGTGACGAGGCGGAGATTCGGGGGCATCGCAAGACGTATGTGGGCGCCATGCCCGGGCGGATCATCAACGCCATCAATCATGCTGGCAGCTGCAATCCTTTGATTCTTTTGGACGAAATTGACAAGCTGGGCCATGACCATCGTGGAGATCCGTCTTCCGCCCTTTTGGAGGTGCTGGACGGAGAGCAAAATTCCACGTTCCGGGACAACTTTTTGGAGCTCCCATTCGACCTGTCCGAGGTGCTGTTTGTCACCACTGCCAATACCACAGATACCATTCCACGTCCGCTCCTCGATCGGATGGAGGTCATCGAGCTGTCCAGCTATACGGACGAAGAGAAGCTTCAAATTGCCAAGGGGCATCTGCTGCCGAAGGAACTCAAGCGCCATGGACTGACCAAGCAGCAGCTGAAGGTCTCCGACGGTGCCATTCGGGAGATCATCGCTTCTTATACGCGGGAGTCCGGCGTCCGGGTGCTGGAGCGGCAGTTGGCGTCCATTTGCCGAAAAGCCGCGATGAAATTGGTCACCAATAATGGAAAGGTAATTCGCATTACAGAAAAGGAGCTTTCTTCCTATCTGGGTGTTCCAAGGTACTATCCGGAGCGTCAGGCGCTGGAAGAGCGGGTCGGCGTGGTCAACGGTTTGGCCTGGACCTCTGTGGGCGGAGAGCTTTTGGAGGTAGAGGTCAATGTGATTCCCGGCTCGGGCAAAGTGGAGCTGACCGGAAACCTGGGCGATGTTATGAAGGAGTCTGCTCACGCTGCCCTCAGCTATATCCGCAGCCAGTCGGATCGGCTTGGCATTCCTGCCGACTTCTATAAAGAAAAGGATATCCATGTTCACTTCCCGGAAGGCGCCGTGCCCAAGGACGGACCTTCGGCGGGCATCGCCATTACCACCGCGATGGTGTCCGCGCTCACCGGTTCTCCGGTGCGCCGCGGCCTCGCCATGACTGGCGAGGTCACCCTGCGGGGCAGGGTGCTGCCCATCGGCGGCCTGAAGGAAAAAACCATGGCTGCCTTCCGAAATGGAATCAAGACGGTCCTCATTCCGGCCGACAACGGCAAGGATCTGGAAGAAATTGACCAGACTGTGCGGAAAGCACTCCACTTTATTTTGGTAGAGCGGGCGGATCAGGTCCTGTCTGCCGCGTTGATTCTGCCGTTCTCCCCGCTGGAGGAGAGCGCTGGAAACACTAAACCGAGCGTGAAGGACAACGTGGAGACTGCTGACCCGGTTCTTCCCCCCACAAAGGGGAGGCCGTCTGCCTGCCGGCTGTGCCAGTAAGGAGAACGACAATATGCCCATCAATTTGCAGAAGACGGAGTTTATGTTATCCGCCGCCTCGCCCAAGGATTTCCTGCGGGACGGATTGCCACAGGTGGCGTTTGCCGGGCGGTCTAATGTAGGAAAGTCGTCGGTGATCAACCGACTGCTCAATCGGAAGAACTATGCCCGTGTGGGGGCCGCCCCAGGGAAAACCATCCACATCAATTATTTTAAAGTGGACGGCACCTTTTATCTGGTTGATCTCCCAGGTTACGGCTATGCCAAGGTGTCTAAAGATGAGCGGGATCGGTGGGGCAAGCTGATGGAAGATTATTTTGCCCATCCGGAGCTTATGACCCTGGGCGTTCTGATCGTAGATGCGCGTCACAAACCAACTGCCGACGACTGTACCATGGCTCAGTGGTTCAAGGACACTGGATGCCCTATGATTGTGGTGGCCAATAAGCTGGATAAGCTGAAAAAAAGTGAGGTCGAGCCGAATCTTCAGCGGATTCGTGACACCCTGGACCTGGGAGAAAGTGCCTCCGTCCTTCCGTTTTCCGCCGAAAAGGGGGACGGTCGGCAGGACTTGCTCCATCTGATTTTCTCCCAGCTATAAGACCCGATGAAAAACCCTCTTGGCGTCCGTCGGATTCCAAGAGGGTTTTTGGCCGAGGAAGGTGGAGTCTGTGGCGTGTTTGAAACGCGCCTCTGCGCCTGCCCTTGCTCCGGGGGCTGTAAATGGAAATTTCCTTGTGTTTTTTGGGATTTCTTGCTATAATAATTTGATTTGATTTATGCACAGCAGGGAGGCGAGGCCATGGAGGGACCCATTTACCATCTGGAAGGGGTGGTGAAGGCGAAGGAAGAAAACATGGGTGACTTTGTAGGCCCTCTGGATCTGATTCTCCATTTGCTGAGCAAGAACAAAATGGAGATCAAGGACATTCAGATCTCTCTGATTCTGGAGCAATACCTCCAATGGATGGCTCAGCGGCGGGAACTGGACCTGGAGGTGGCCAGCGAGTTTATTACCATGGCGTCCCAACTGATTTATATCAAGACCAGAATGCTGCTGTCCATCCACGACGAGGAGGCTATGTCCGAGATGGAACAGCTGATCGCCACACTGGAAGCCCACCAGCGCAACGAAAATTATATGAAAATCAAAGCGGTCGTTCCCGCGCTGGACGACCGATACCGATACGGACGGGACTACCTGGTCAAAGAACCGGAGCCCATTCAGCAAGACAAAACCTATCGCTATGTCCACCAGAAAGAGGACTTGTACAAGGCGATGGCCTCTGTACTCAGCCGGGTGGACAACAAGCTTCCCCCACCCATGTCGGCCTTTCAGGGAATCGTGGGCCGTGAGCCATACCCGGTTACCGACAAGGCGGGGGAGATCCTCCAGCGTCTGATCCACTTTGGGGTGGCCAGATTCCGGGCATTATTCAAGGGCAGCCGCAGCCGCTCTGAGGTGGTAGCGACCTTCTTGGCGGTGCTGGAACTCTGCAAGGCCCGCCGTGTCCGTTTGGCCGGCACGGAGGAGGACTGTACCGTTACCTGTACCCAGGTCGAGGAGGCGGAGGCGGCGGTGACCACCGACAGCTATTAGGAGAGGAGGCCGACGCTTTGGAAGTGAAAGAACTGGAATCCGCCCTGGAGGGTGTGCTGTTTGCCTCCGGTGAGCCGGTAGCGGTAGAGCGGCTGTGTCTGGGGCTGGAGGTTGACCGGCCGACGTTAGACGCCGTGGCCCAACAGCTGATGGATCAATACAGGTATGAACGACGGGGGATTCGCTTGCTCAAGCTGGATGCCAGCTATCAGCTGTGCTCCGCGCCCGAGTTTGCGCCCCACATCCGCAAGACCCTGGAAAGCCGAAAGCCGGCCCGCCTTTCTCAGCCGGCCCTGGAGGTGTTGGCCATCATTGCCTATTACCAGCCGGTGACCCGGGCCTATGTGGACCAGGTGCGTGGGGTGGATAGCGCCTATACCGTGAGCTTGCTTTTTGAGCGGGAGCTCATTGAGGAGGCGGGGCGCCTGGCGGTTCCGGGTCGTCCGACCCTGTTTCGTACCACGAAAAATTTTCTGCGGTCGTTCGGACTTGGCAGCTTGGACGAGCTGCCTGAACTGCCTGATCCCTCCAGGGAGGGAGAGCAGCTTACCCTGGAGCTGAAAGAGGCGGTGGCCAGACTTGAGTCCATGGAGGAGAACGAGGAAACCCGAGACGGGCCGATCTCCAAGCAGGAAGCTCCCGCGCCGGAGGCACCGGCAGGTGCGGTGTGAAGGCCCTGTATGTCCTGACCGCGGTTCTGCTGGTTCTGTTTTTGATTGGAAAAATCCGTGTGGGCGGTGGGACGGAGTACAGCGTCCACGGATTTGAGGCTTGGATTCGGCTGGGCGCGGTTCGCCTGCGGGTCTTTCCGCGGGCCCGGGCCAAAGCGGACAAGCCCCACAAGAAAAAAGAATCCCGCAAGAAGCAGCCGCCCCAGAAAGAAGAACCGGTATCCGCGGGGCAAAGGCTTGGAGGTACGCTGGAGTATGCCAGAGCCATTTTGCCCATCGGCCTGGAAGCTGCGGGTCAGTTTTCTCAGAAACTCCGGATGGACAGCCTTTATCTGGAGTTGACCGTGGGGGCATCCGACCCTGCCGACGCCGCTTTGCGCTATGGACAGGCAAACGGGGTGCTGGGAGCATTTTGGGTTCCGCTGACCCAAACGTTCCATGTGAAAGATGGCAAGGCTCTGGTTCAGGTGGACTTTGATGCCCGGGAGACGACGGTATATGGCTCCGCGGCCCTGTCCTTGAACGTTGGGCAGATTGTTTGGCTGGGACTTTATTTTGGATGGAAAACCCTTCGGGCGCTCCTCCCCGTCCATAAACGGCAGAAAACAAAACAGCAGCAGAGAAAGGCGGCTTGATTATGGAAAAGAACAACCCATTGAGCGAGTTGATGCGTACCACGATGGAGAGCGTCCGTGCCATGGCTGATGCCAACGCCATCATTGGGACGCCCATTCAGGCGGACGGGGTGACTCTGATTCCGGTGTCCCGGCTGTCCTTTGGTGTAGCCGGGGGCGGAACGGAATTTTCCACCAAAAAGCAGCCGGCCGGCGACAACGGTTTTGGAGGGGGAAGCGGCGCCAGTGCCAAGATCGAACCCGTGGCGTTTTTGATTGTCCGGGATGACTCCGTCAAGCTCCTGCCGGTAGCCCCTCCGCCCGCCACCACTGTGGATCGGGTCATTGAGACCGTCCCCGAGGTGGTGGATAAGGTGACCGGCTTCATCGAGCGCCAACAGGAGAAAAAAGAAAAGTCGAAGCCGGAAAGCGACTTCGCCGAATAAAAATACAAAATTTCCCCGCGATAAAATCCAATGAGACGTTTGATACTAAGATCACTGCTAATTCTTTTGATTTGGGAAGGTGACCAATGTGAAACGTTTCCTTGGGGCGGTGTTTGCCGCTGCGTTGCTGCTGACTCAGATGCCCACCGTATCCGCGGTGGGCACCTCAGCGTCCTCTGCCATTTTAATGGACGGGGACAGCGGGCGGATCCTTTATGAGCAAAATGCCCATGATCGGCGCCTGATTGCCAGTATTACCAAGCTGATGACCGCTTTGGTGGCGCTGGAGTCGGAGCATGCGCTGAACGAGATGGTGACCATTGCGCCTGCCTGGGCGGGAGCAGAGGGCTCGACCATCTATCTCCAGCCGGGAGAGCAGATTACGCTGGAGACCCTGCTTTATGGGATGCTTCTGCGCTCGGGTAATGATGCGGCCTTAGCTGTGGCCGGATACTGCGGGGGCGATGTGGAGACCTTTGTGGCACGCATGAATGAGAAAGCGAGCCAGCTTGGAATGGTGGACAGCCACTTCTCCAATCCAAACGGCCTGAATGCCGAGGATCACTACTCTACCGCCTACGACATGGCGCTGCTTGCCAGGGCTTGTCTGGACAACGAGACGCTTGCAAACATGGTGTCGACCAAGTCGATCACCTTGGGTACTCGTCTCTTTACCAACCACAATAAACTGCTGTGGCAGTACGAAAGCTGTATTGGACTGAAAACCGGATTTACCGAGAAGGCGGGCCGTACCCTGGTTTCGGCGGCAAAGCGGGACGGACTGACGCTGATTTGTGTCACGCTGAACGATCCAAACGACTGGGCGGATCACGCGGCTTTGTTTGACTACGGGTTTGAGAACTACAGCGCCGAACCCCTGGCGGATGAAGGGGAGACGCTGTGTCGCCTGCCGGTCTCAGGCGGACTGATTCCGTTTTGCCCCGCAGTGGCGGAAACTTCTGCGGTGCTGTGCATGGCTCCGGGCGAAACGGTTCGACGGGAGCTGCAGCTGGATGCTCCCGCGCTCTTTGCGCCGGTGTCCGCCGGAAGCCGGTTGGGAGAGGCGGTTTACTATCTGGATGACAAAGAGATTCTGAGGGTTCCGCTGTTGGCAGGACACTCAATTTCCAATGCGTTGGCCCCGAAACAGAGGCTGCTGGACCAGCTGCGCGAGCGGCTGGCGGATCTGTCCGCGTAAACAGGCGGAAAAAGGAGGATTCCAATGGAAGAGCGGCTGCAAAAATTGATTTCTTCCTGTGGGCTGGCCTCTCGTCGCACGGCGGAGGAGTGGATCGTGGCCGGAAAAGTGACGGTGAATGGACAAAAAGCACGTCTGGGGGACAAGGCAGACCCGGATCGGGACAGAATTTTGGTAGACGGCAGCCCCTTGAGGCCGGGAGGCGACCGCACTTACCTGATGCTAAACAAACCCAGGGGCTATGTTACGACCTTATCTGACGAGAAGGGGCGCAAGTCGGTGGCTGACCTGGTATCCGAATGCGGTGCACGGGTTTGGCCGGTGGGCCGGCTGGACATCGACTCGGAGGGACTTCTGATTTTGACCGATGACGGAGCGCTGACACACCATCTGCTTCATCCCAGTCAAGAGGTGGAGAAAGAATATTTGGTCTGGGTCACCGGAGACGTGAAAAAGGCCCTGCCCATTTTGTCTGCCCCCATGGAATTGGACGGAGATCGGCTGGCCCCGGCCAAAGTGCGCCGGGGAAGGAGCAGCGGCGTCGTGTCACAGCTGTCCGTGGTGATTCATCAAGGGAAAAACCGGCAGGTTCGCAGGATGTGTGCGCAAGCCGGGCTGACGGTGCTGCGGCTGAAGCGGGTCCGGGAGGGGGAACTGTCCCTGGATCGGGCGCTGGCTCCCGGGGCATGGCGGAAGCTGACCGCTCAGGAGATCCTTCTCCTGAAGCAGAACGGGAGGGATCCTTCCATAGAGTAGGCGCTTTTTGCAAGAAGAAATGAAATTCCTGCAAAAAGCGCTTGCATTTTTCTGCGTTACAGGTTAAGATAATTCCACATATGCTCAACCTTTGAGCAAACCAAATCAGGAGATGATAATGGAATGAATCATGACATTCTTACCTTGATTCAAGAAAATATGCATACCTTTTCCAAGGGACAGAAAAGGATTGCCGGTTTTATTTTAGAGTCCTATGACAAAGCGGCCTTCATGACGGCCAGCAAACTGGGAAAACGGGTCGGTGTCAGCGAGTCCACGGTGGTTCGTTTTGCTGCCGAACTCGGATACGATGGGTATCCCGATATGCAAAAATCCCTGCAAAAGATGATTCGGAACCGACTGACCTCGGTTCAGCGCATCGAGGTGACCAATGACCGGATCGGGAACCAGGATCTGATATCCATGGTTCTGCAGTCAGACATGGAAAAAATCCGTCTGACGCTGGAAGAATTAGACCGGGATGCCTTTGAAAAAGTGGTGGAAGCCATTGTTTCTGCCCATAAAATCTATATCATTGGGGTGCGGTCCTCCGCTGCCATCGCCACCTTTCTGGCGTTCTACTTCAATCTGATTTTTGACAACGTGGTAAAGGTGTCGGCCAACACCGCCAGCGAGGTCTTTGAAAATCTGCTTCGGGTCGGGGAAGGAGACGTGGTTCTCGGTGTCAGCTTTCCCCGCTATTCCAGCCGGACGGTTCAGGCCATGAGTTTTGCTCGGGACCGGGGCGCAACCACTGTGGCCATTACCGACAGCGAGGCGTCTCCGCTGTCACCCATCTGCACGTATACCTTAAAAGCCCGCAGCGATATGGCCTCCTTCGGCGACTCTCTGGTGGCCCCGCTTTCGCTGGTCAACGCGTTGCTGGTGGCGGTCAGTCGAAAGAAAAATGATGATTTGGCGGCAACCTTCCAGACCTTGGAGCACATCTGGGAGGAATATGGCGTCTACGAGAAGGTGCAGGATTGACCGAAAAAGACAATGTGTTGATTGTGGTGGGCGGAGGAGCCTCCGGCATGATGGCGGCCATCACGGCGGCCCGGCTGGGGGCCAAAGTCCGTCTGTTAGAGCGCAATCCAAAGGTGGGCCGAAAATTGTATATTACCGGGAAAGGCCGGTGCAATGTAACCAACCACTGTTCTCCGGAGGAGGTGTTGGCTGCCGTCCCCCGCAACGGCCGTTTCCTGCACAGCGCCATGAGCCGAACCACCCCTGCCGATGTAGAGCAGTTTTTTCGCGGCCTGGGCGTTGAACTGAAGGTGGAGCGCGGCAACCGGGTCTTTCCAAAGTCCGACAAGTCTGCCGACATCATTGACGCCCTGTTTTTTGAGCTGCGTCGTCTTCGTGTCCCCATCGTTCAGACGAGGGTCAGTGGGCTGAACTGCCGGGACGGCTCGGTGGTCGGCGTGGAAACGGATCAGGGAACAATGCCGTGCCGGGCGGCGATTTTGGCCACAGGAGGACTGTCCTATCCGGCAACCGGCTCAACTGGAGACGGGCATCGGATTGCAAAGGAACTGGGCCATACGATTGTGGAACCCCGTCCGTCTCTGGTCCCGTTGGAATCGCCCGATGCCGTCTGCGGACAAATGCAGGGGTTGGCCCTGAAGAACGTAGTCTTGACGGTAAAGAATCAAAAGGGTAAAATCATATATCAGGAGCAGGGTGAGCTTTTGTTCACTCATTTTGGACTGTCCGGCCCCCTGGTATTATCGGCCAGCGCCCACATGAAGGTGTTTGGAACGGATCACTATACCTGTTCCATCGACCTGAAGCCCGCACTGGATGAGTCTACCCTGGATGCCCGTCTGGTGCGGGAGCTGTCTGCCAATGCCAATAAAGACATGGGAAATCTGATGGATATCCTTGTGCCGCGGTTGATGGGACCGGTTCTGTTGGAACGGGCGGACATCCCCCTTGGAAAAAAGGCCCATGACGTTACTAAGGCGGAGCGTCGCCGCCTGCTGGAGCTGCTGAAAGGCTTTTCGGTGCCGGTGAGTGGCCCCAGGCCAATCGCTGAGGCGATCATTACCTCGGGCGGCGTCAAAGTGGGGGAGGTAGACCCTAAGACGATGGCCTCAAAACAAGTGGCCGGTCTGTTTTTTGCCGGAGAATTGCTGGACGTAGACGCTTACACCGGCGGGTTCAACCTTCAAATCGCCTGGGCTACCGGCCGGGCGGCGGGACAGAGCGGAGCGGAGTACGTCTTGCCTCCGAGTGAAGACGGCGGCTTAACGGACAGAGAAGAGAAATCCGCGACGATACATTGAAATTGGAGCGACATGAGCATGAAGCATAAAAGCATTGCCATCGACGGCCCGGCGGGAGCGGGGAAGAGCACTCTGGCCCGTCAGGCGGCAAAGAAACTGGGATTTTTATATGTAGATACCGGGGCCATCTATCGAACGGTGGCGTTAAAAGCCCTGCGAGTCGGCGCCGATGCCGCAGATCCCGCCCAGGTGGTCCCTCTGCTGGAGGGGCTGGACATCCACATGGACTACGCAGACAGCGGAGAACAGCGGATGTATTTGGAGGATGAGGACGTATCTCAGGCCATTCGGGAGTATCAGGTATCCGGAATGGCGTCCAGGGTATCTGCGATTCCGGAGGTTCGGGCGTTTTTGCTGGAGCTTCAGAGGCGGCTGGCCAGAGAGCACGACGTGGTCATGGACGGCCGAGACATCGGTACGGTGGTTCTCCCCGATGCCGACATAAAGATTTTTCTGACCGCCGCGCCGGAATCCAGGGCTCGTCGTCGTCTGCTGGAGATGGAGCAGCGGGGCCAGTTGGTGGATTTTGATACTATTTTGCGGGACATCCGGCAGCGGGACGAACAGGATCGAACTCGCCCCATTGCCCCCCTGCGTCGGGCCGAGGATGCTGTCTTGCTGGATACGACCCGCCTGAATCTGGAGGAGAGTCTGCAGGCTCTGCTCTCCCTCATAAAGGAGAAGATTGACCTGTGAGTACCGAAATTGCAGACAAGGAACCGAAGAGCCGGGAAGATCGGAAAACGGATGCCTGGTTTCGGTTTTTGTACACCGTAATCTGGCCATTTTTCAATTTGTTTCGGCCAATTCGGGTCCTGGGTCGGGAACATATTCCGGATGGCCCGGCGGTGATTTGTCCCAACCACACCACCATTGGCGACCCCTTTTATGTGGTCTTTGCCTTTCGGCGGACATATCCAATGCGAGCTATGGCCAAGATCCAGATTATGCGAGTGCCTTTTATCGGATGGATTTTGGGCAAGGCCGGGGTTTTTGGAGTAGATCGGGGCCATGCGGACATGAGGGCGGTAAAAGTAGCGCTGAAGTTTTTGAAGGACGGAAATAAGCTGCTGATGTTTCCGGAGGGGACCCGGGTCCACGGGGGGGAAGATGTGGCCGCCAAAACCGGCGCAGCCATGTTTGCCACGCGGACGGGAGTCCCGCTGCTGCCCGTATATATCCAGACCAAAAAGAAACTGTTTTCTCGCAATGTGGTGGTGATTGGATCTCCCTTTTATCCGAGATTTGAAGGACGCAAGCCAACCACAGATGAGCTGGACTCCATTACGGAGGACTTGATGGGACGAATTCGTGTGCTGGGGGAGGGACAGCCGTGAAGCTGATTCTGGCCCAGTCCGCGGGCTTTTGCTACGGAGTGCGCCGGGCGGTGGAACTGGCGGAAAAGACGGCCGAAGTGGGAACGCCGTGCGTGATGCTTGGTTCGATCATCCACAACCGGAATGTCATAGACTGTCTGGCCCAAAAGGGGCTAAAGACGGTAGAGCGGCCTGAGGATGTCCCCGATGGGGCCGCGGTCATTATCCGGTCCCATGGGGAGAGCCGGGCCGTCTATGAACAACTGCAGAAACGCGGCACCCGGATTCTGGATGCCACTTGCCCCAATGTGACCCGCATTCACCAAATCGTGGCCCAAGCTGAGGCATTGGGAAGGCAGCCCGTCATCATCGGGACTCCGGACCATCCCGAGGTGGTGGCCATCGCCGGATGGTGCTGTCATCCGGTGGTGCTTTCGGGGGAGGAGGAGCTGGAACACTGGCTTGCTCAAAGTCCGGAGCGCAGAAAGCTTCCGCTGACGTTCGTCTCCCAAACCACATCTACCAGGAAAATTTGGGATGGGTGCATGAAAAAAGCAAAAAAAGAGTGTACAAACTCAGAATTTTTTGATACAATATGTGGAGCGACGTCCAAACGCCAGGAAGAGGCCAGCCAGCTGGCCGAGCAGTGCGGCATGATGGTGATCGTTGGCGACAGTCACAGTTCCAATACCAAGCGCCTTGCAGAGCTTTGCAGGAACGTCTGTCCCGATGTTCGTCTGATTGAGCGGGCAGAAGATCTGGACCTGACCAGCATGCCCTCGGCGAATATGATCGGTATCACGGCGGGTGCCTCTACACCTGCGTGGATAATAAAGGAGGTCTATGACAAAATGAGCGACGAAATTATGGAGATCGAAAAATCCTTCGCGGAGTTGCTGGAGGAGTCGATCAAAACTTTAAATACGGGGGATAAGGTCACGGGTACAGTGGTTGAGATTACACCCACTGAGATCCAGGTGGAACTGGGTATCAAGTATCCCGGTTACATTCCGCTGTCCGAGCTGAGCGATGATCCTACCGTGAAGCCCGAGGATATTGTAAAGGTAGGCGACGAGATCGAGACCTACGTCATGCTGGTCAGCGACCGCGATTGCCTGGTTAAGCTTTCCAAAAAGCGCCTGGACATGGTAAAGAACTGGGAAGTAATTGAGACGGCCCGTGAAAACGAGACCGTGATGGAAGGCTTCGTCACCGAGGATAACAAGGGCGGTGTTGTGGTCTCCGTAAAGGGCATCCGCGTCTTTGTTCCCGCGTCCCAGACCGGTCTGCCCCGTGAGACTCCCATGAGTGAGCTGCTCAAGCATAAGGTTCGCCTGATCATCACCGAGGTCAACCGCGCCCGTCGTCGTGTAGTTGGCTCCATCAGCAAGGTGTCCCGGGCCGAGCGGTCTGCTGCCGCGGAGCGGGTTTGGGCCGAGATCGAGGATGGCAAGCGTTATACCGGCACTGTGAAGTCCCTGACTTCTTATGGCGCGTTTGTAGACATCGGCGGTGTGGATGGCATGGTTCACATTTCCGAACTGTCCTGGAGCCGCATTAAGCACCCGTCTGAGGTGGTTAAGGTGGGCGATACGGTAGAGGTGTACGTCATTTCTGCCGACAAGGAGAAGAAGAAGATTTCCTTGGGTATGAAGGACCACAGCCAGGAGCCCTGGAGCGTGTTTACCAGCACCTATAACGTGGGTGACGTGGCCAATGTCCGCATTGTCAAGCTGATGACCTTTGGCGCCTTTGCCGAGGTAGTTCCCGGCGTGGATGGTCTGATCCACATTTCTCAGATTGCCGACCATCGCATCGAGAAGCCCGGCGACGTACTGTCCGAGGGTGACAAGGTGGATGTGAAGATCACCGACGTCGACATGGAGAATAAGAAGATATCCCTGTCAATCCGTGCTCTGCTGGAGACCCCCGCTGAGGAGCAGCCAGAGGCGGAGGCCGAAGCCGAGGCCGAAACTCAGGAATAATTTAACTTTAAAAAGCAGTCCGGTTGCCATTTGGCGACTGGGCTGTTTTTTTAATTTTGTAAAATCGTTGAAATTTTGCTTTATTTCAGGAAAATGCACCAGATTCCCTTGCACAAAAACGTTTAAATTGATATAATGAAGGGGAAAATGTAAGGTAGTAGAGATGGTTTGCGGACTGGAGGTGCCAAATGTCGTTCCGGGTTGGAGACAAGGTTGTTCATCCGATGTATGGGGCTGGTGTGCTGGAGAGCGTGGTCCAGAAAAAGATAGACGGTGTGGTGCGGGAATACTACATCATGAAGCTGCCCAAACGTTCCATGGTGGTGATGATTCCAACGGAAAGCAGTGAAGAAATCGGAGTCCGCCCTGTGGTGGATGAAGGACAGGCGGACCGAGTGCTGGCTGCCATTCCAACCATCCAGGTGGAAATGACCACGAACTGGAATCACCGGTACCGCGAAAATATGGAGCGGCTGAAAAGCGGCGATTTGCTGGAGGTGGCCAGGGTGGTCAAGGGATTGACGATCCGCGACTCCAAGCGAGGCCTGTCCACGGGAGAACGAAAAATGCTCCATTCCGCCCGTCAGATCCTGATTTCCGAATTGGTTTTGTCAAAAAGCCTGAGTTATGAAGCAGTAGAAGAGGAACTGGATACCGCTTTGGCATAAAAAGAACGTCTAAAGGAATACAATCCGATAAAACCAGAAAAAGGAGCCCTTCGGCTCCTTTTGGCTTGTCAGGCCCATTCGACGGTTTTTTCTTTGACTGGATAGGAGAAGGTTATATGGCTGGATTGCGGTCTATCTTTCTGAAAAAAAAGGCGGCTGTCACCTGTTCCGCTGTGGTGGTGGCAGCTGGTTCCGCCCGTAGGATGGAGGGCATCGATAAGGTGTTGGCTCCTTTGGGCGAACTTCCCGTTTTAGTTCATACTCTATATGCGTTTCAGGACTGTCCCGCCTTTGACGAGGTGGTGGTAGTGACCCGAGAAGATCTGCTTGTGGAGGTCAGCCAACTGTGCAGACAGTACGGTTTGGACAAGGTCACCAAAGTGGTCGTCGGGGGATCGGATCGGATTTATTCTGTGTGGGCCGGGCTTCAGGAAGTCAGGCCTGACGCGGGAGTGATTGCGATTCATGATGGCGCGCGCCCGCTGGTTCCTCAAATGGTGTTGGAGGAGGTTGTGGCTCGGGCCGGTGTAACCGGAGCCGCAGCCCCGGCTATTCCGGTTACGGACACCATAAAACGGGAGGAAAACGGTCTGGCGGTTGAAACGGTGGATCGCTCCGCGTTGTGGGCGGTTCAGACTCCACAGGTTTTTGAAGCCGGGCTGATTCGTGCTGCAATCAAAAAGGCGGTAGATGACGGGGAAACCCTGACCGACGACTGCGCCGCGGTGGAGAGACTTGGCATGAAGGTGTCCCTTACCACGGGAAGCCGGGAGAATATTAAGATTACAACCCCCTTTGATCTCTTGCTGGGGGAAGCCATTCTGGAAGCCAGGGCGATAGGAGTCTAAACATGCGAATTGGACATGGATACGACGTACATAAGCTTGTAGAAGGCCGAAAGCTAATTCTCGGCGGCGTAGACATCCCCTATGAGAAGGGGCTTTTGGGACACTCAGATGCCGATGTGCTGACCCACGCTGTCATGGATGCGTTGTTGGGCGCTGCGGGGCTGGGAGATATCGGCCGGCACTTTCCCGATACCGATCCCGCCTACGCCGGAGCGGACAGTCTTGTTCTGCTTGAGCGTGTGGCAGAGCTGCTGAAACAGGATGGCTGGCAAGTTGGCAACGTGGACGCGACCATTCTGGCCCAGCGTCCAAAGCTGGCGCCATACATTCCTCAAATGCGGGAGAATTTGGCTGCCCATATCGGCGTGTCACTGGAACAGGTCAATGTAAAGGCCACCACCGAAGAGGGGTTGGGATTCACCGGTGCGGGCCAGGGCATGGCCGCTCACGCGGTCTGTCTGTTGAGTTCGGGACAGCCTTGATGATGAAACTGAAAAAGGCCCACGGCAAGCAGCAGATGCTGAAGCCGTGGGCCTTTTTTCTTTCCGGAAGAGAAAGAAGCAGAGCCGGAGTCCATTTAGGTGGCAGTAAAAAACCGTGCAGCATACACTAATTTAGAGAGGAGTTCTCTCTGCGGCCATACCTGACTGGGTACTTTGGCCAAACTGTCACCCCAAGAAAGGAACCGAATCATGCTCTATTATCTCATTGTATGCCGCTCCTTGACCTATGCCCAGCGGACTGCCGCTGCCTTGGAGCGGGCGGGTATTACAGCCCGCATTCTGCGCTCCCCGAAAAGCGTTGCGGGGGAGGGGTGCAGCCATTCCGTAAAGATTTCCCAGCGCAGCCTGCCGGATGCACTGCGGGTGCTTCAACGGGTTGATCTTACGCCAAAACGTATTTTCATTACGGCCGGGGATGGTAGTTACCAGGAGGTGGAACTGTGATTTATTTGGACAGCGCAGCCACCACACTGCAAAAACCACCCGCTGTAGCGCAGGCCTCGGCCAGGGCCATTAATCATTTGGCCAGCCCTGGAAGAGGAGGACATCGACCGGCTATGGCTGCCGCCGAAGCGGCCTTCTCCTGTCGGGAGGAGGCCGCAGCCCTGTTCCATGTGGCTTCACCGGAGCAAGTCGTCTTTACGTTTAATGCCACGCATGGGCTGAATATTGCAATCAAGACCCTGGTAAAGCCGGGGAGCAAAGTTTTGATTTCCGGCTACGAGCACAACGCGGTGACCAGGCCCCTCCATGCCATTCCGGATGTGGAAATTCGAGTGGCCAGCGCGCCGCTCTTTGACCGGGCTGCCATGACAGAAGCCTTCCGAATGGAACTGGAAAAGGGCGTGGATGCCGTGGTCTGTACTCATGTGTCCAATGTATTTGGCTTTATCCTGCCAATCGAGGAAATTGCCGCTTTATGCCGAACACATGAAGTTCCGTTTGTTGTGGACGCAGCCCAGTCGGCGGGCTGTCTCCCACTGGATTTCCAGGCGCTGGGAGCCGACTTTGTCGCGATGCCAGGTCATAAGGGACTCTACGGCCCTCAGGGAACCGGGTTACTTCTTTGTGCTCGAGACCCGGATCCCCTTCTGGAGGGAGGAACGGGAAGCGAATCCATCCGACAGTCCATGCCTGACTTTCTGCCAGACCGGCTGGAAGCGGGCACTCACAACATTGCAGGAATCGCCGGTCTGCTGGAAGGGCTGCGCTATCTGCGCCGTCGGGACGTAACGGCCATTATGGCCCACGAACGGCGGCTGATCCGTCAAATGGGGGAGGGGTTATCGGCGCTTCCCGGCGCACAGGTATTCTGGGCAATGGGAAAAGACGCGCAAGCCGGAGTCCTTTCGTTCCGATTGGACGAACAGGATTGTGAACAGGTGGGGGAGGAACTGGCCGATCGTGGGTTTGCATTGCGGGCCGGACTTCATTGTGCTCCTCTGGCGCATCAAACGGCCGGCACGCTGGAGACCGGTACCATTCGGGCCAGTGTTTCTGCGTTTAATTCCGACCAGGAAATCCGGTTGTTTTTGCGGGCGGTAAGTTCTCTGACCAAGTAATTCGGACTGAAGTGCCTCTTGAGACAGCGTTGCCTTTTTGCTGTTTCAGGAGGCTCCTTTTTGTTTCTTTCGAGTGCAACTTGTCATTTCCATTGGAAGAATACAAAGATTTCAAAAAAAATTCACGAAATTTTCATGCCCCCTTATCTCTTTCATGTTGCCAATCCAGGAGGAATATCGTATAATAATACCTAATGAATAAATGTCTCTTCCTTTTCTGCCTTATCCCGGAAGAAAAGCGAGGGATTGTATCGGAACGATATTCCAAGCCGTATCATGGCGAAAGAGGTGGTCTTCTTGGTGGAAGCGGCACAGATCTTTTTACAAACCAATCTGCCTATGATTCGGCTTCGTTTGGCCGATATCCTGGACATTGCCATCCTCTCACTGGTGATCTACAAGATGCTGTGGATGCTGCGCAAAACCAGCTCGGGCCGGGTTTTGCGGGGCATTATGATTTTGGTCTTTGCGATGTGGCTGTCCTCAGCCATCCCCCTGACTGCTACCAGCTTTCTGCTGAGCAAGGTGGTGGAATGGGGTATTTTGGTGCTTGTGATCCTGTTTCAGCCTGAACTCCGGCGCTTTTTGGAGCGGATGGGCAGCAGCCGTTTTGGCTTTGTGTTCACAACGTCCAAGCCTTCTTCCATGGATCTGGAAACGGCAATTACCGAGACAACAGAAGCTTATGCCCACATGTCGCGGGAAAAAGTAGGAGCGCTGATGGTCTTTGAACGCAAAAACCTGCTGGATGACATCATCAAAACGGGTACCGCATTGGACTGTGCCGTGTCCAGTGAACTACTGAAAAATATCTTCTGGAATAAAGCTCCCCTGCACGACGGTGCCGTCATCGTCCGGGATGGACGGATCATCGGCGCTGGGTGCATGCTGCCCCTGTCGGGCAACGTGAATTTGAGCCGGGATTTGGGAATGCGTCACCGGGCCGGGATCGGAATGAGTGAGCATTCCGACGCGGTGGTGGTTATTGTCTCGGAGGAGACGGGTTCCATCTCCGCCGCTGTCAACGGAATGCTGAAGCGTCACCTGGCTCCTGAAACATTGGAGCGTCTGCTGCGCAACGAGCTGCTGAATGAAACCCAGGAGGAAAAGAAAACCGCTCAGATTCCATTGCTCAACTTGATTCTGGGCCGAAGCAAGAAGGAGAGTGATCGGCCGTGATGGAGCGTCTTCGTGAGAGCAAGTGGGTCTATGTACTGCTGTCCATCCTGCTGGCCGTGGTGTTTTGGCTTTATGTAAGAGCGGAACTGGATCCCCCCCAGGCAAGCTGGTTTTATAATGTTCCGGTGGAAATAACGGGAGAAAGCGTATTGACACGCCAGGGGCTGACGGCGTCCGCCTTGTCTACGGAAGAAGTAAGCCTGAGAGTGGAGGCCCCCGCCAGCGTGTTGGACAGCTTATCCCGCAACCGAAAGGACTTTTGGGTGACTCTGGATGTGTCCAAGTGCGTGGAGGGAGAAAACAGACTGACCTATACGCCCAGTTGGCCCACAAATATCAATACGGAGAATGTTACTACCGTGAACAGAGAGCCGGAAGGAATCATCGTAACGGTAGAAAAGCTGTACACGAACACGTTCAATGTGGAATTTCAGCTGCGGGGGAAAGTAGCCGACGGCTATCAGGCCGGAACCCCGGCCATTAGTCCCGAGACGGTAGTAGTCAGCGGAGCGGTGGAGCAGGTGAGCCAGGTGGCCAAGGTGGTTGCTGTTTTGGAGGATGATGATCTTGACGAGCGCTTTGCCGGGGATCTGCCTTTGAAACTGTTCAATTCAGCCGGAGAAGAGCTCACGGATCTGGATGTGACATTGGATTCCGACTACGCCTATGTGGTTTTGCCTGTCGTGGTGGAAAAGGAGATTCCGCTGACGGTGAATTTCTTACCCGGCGGAGGCGCCACCGAGGAGGATATGTCGTGGGAGATCAATCCAAGCACCATTGTCGTCTCCGGCGCAGAAGCGGATCTTCAGGATTTGACCGAGCTGTCTCTTGGCAGCGTGGATTTGTCCAAGGTTGTGGGTACGAATAACATTACATTCCCCATCTCTCTGGATCCAAGCCTGGAAAATGTGAGCGGAATTACGTCGGCCACGGTTACTGTGACGGTCAACGGTCTGTCCACCCGCACGTTTGATGTGAATAACATTCAATTGTCTAACGTACCAAACGGCTACAGCGTGACCTCGGCTACCCAAGTCAGGACGGTTGTGGTTCGCGGCAGAGAGGAAGATCTGGAAAACATTGATGTTAGTCAGTTGCGCATTGTTGCGGATATGTCCGAAATCACAAGTGTCGGCACCTACTCGGTTCCGGTAAAGGTTTACCTGGATGCGAATAGTTCGGTGGGTGTCATTGGAGATTATTCCATTGTGGTAAAAATCAGCAAGTAGTGTTCCCTGTTATCTGTTTGGAGGCAAATAAATCATGGTTCAAAATGCAATTGTGAAGAAAATAATAAAGGAAGATGTGGCCGAAGTTTCCCTGCTGCGCCAAATGGAGTGCGGCCTGCACTGTGATGGTGCCTGTGCTGGATGCGGTCAAAAACCCAAGGAGGAAATTCTGGCCTTGGCCAGCAATTTGATCGAGGCAAAGACTGGTGATGTGGTAGAAGTTGCACCGGTAGGCGGCCACAATATCAGCACATCCGTGGTGGTGTTCCTGCTCCCCTGCATTGGCCTTGCAGCTGGGTATGTTTTGGGACAAAGCCTACTTCATTTGAGTGAAATAGCGGCTTTGGGCACCGCGGCCATCGGTTTGGTGGCAGGTTTTGTTCCGGCTTTTCTGGTCAATCGGTCGATTACCCGGAGTAAGGCCCCGGAATTCAAAATTTTGAAAGTTCTGTCCTGAGGAATTTTTGTGTTTGGATATGTGCGTCCCCTTCGCCAGGAGATGAAGTGCGGGGACTTTGACCTGTATGGAGCCACCTACTGCGGTCTGTGCCGCTGCCTGCGCCGGAGACACGGTCCACTGGCCCCAATGTTTCTCAATTTTGATTTCACCTTTTTGGCGCTGCTTTTGTGGCAGCCGGAGGCGCAGTTTGTGCCGTGCCGGGGGCGGTGCCATGCCAATCCTCTGGTGAAAAAGCCAATGTGTCCGGACAGTCCTGCCCTGGAGGCGGCGGCAGACGAGAGCATCATTCTGGCGTGGTGGAAACTGAAGGACTCGGTCCGGGATGACGGTATTGTGGGTGGGTTTCCTTCCCGTGTCCTGTCCGTTCTGCTGTACCCCTCCTACCGGAAAGCGACGAAAGCTCGGGGGGCATTTGACCGGGCGGTTCGAGATCGCTTGGCAGAGCTGTCGTTCTTGGAAGAGCAGAACTGTCCATCCATGGACCGGGCGGCGGATACCTTTGCCCGGCTGCTTCAGTCTGCGGTTCCGGCGGAAGACAGCCGGAGTCGGGTGTTGACTCAGTTGCTGTACCACTTGGGACGGTGGATCTATCTGGTGGATGCCAGGGACGATCTGGAAGAGGATCGCCAGGCCGGTCGATACAACCCGGTGGTCGCTCGCTTTGGGCCGGAGGGAAACGACCCGGCATTGAAGCAGACCCTGGATCACTCCCTGGAATGGATGGGAGCTGCGCTCCAGCTGGGAGAATTTGGATGCAGAGCGCCAGCCTTGGAAAACATTCTTTATCTGGGCCTGCCACTGGTGCAGCGCGCCGTCTTTGATGGCAGCTGGGCCCAGATAAAAAAACAAAAGATATGGAGAAACCGCCAATGAGAGATCCGTACACCGTCTTGGGCGTGAGTCAGAGTGCCAGCGATGAAGAAGTGAAAAAGGCATATCGGGAGCTGGCCCGGAAGTATCACCCCGACAACTATCAGAACAATCCTCTGGCTGACCTGGCGGAGGAGAAGATGAAAGAGATTAATGAGGCCTACGATACCATTACCAAGCAGCGCTCCGGAGGGGGAGGTTATCAGCAGACCTCTCCCGGAGGCTACGGCGGCTATGCTCAGCAGAGCCGCGCCTCCTCTGGAAGCCCCACATACACCCGGGTGCGCACTCTGATCAATTCCGGTGATCTGGGAACAGCAGAGCGTCTTCTGTACGAGGTTTCTCAGAAAGACGGGGAGTGGTACTTTCTCAGCGGCAGCATTGCGTATCGGAAGGGCTGGCTGGACGAAGCTGCCCAGAACTACACGATGGCGGTCCAGATGGAGCCTGGTAATGTAGAATATCGTCAGGCACTGGCAATGATGCAGCAGCGGGGAAGCGGTTATCGGCCCTATGGCTATACCAACACAGTGGATGGACTTGACTGCTGTACCACCATGCTGTGTCTGAACTGCTTGTGCGGAGGAGGCCACTGTTAAATGTCAAGGCTGTCTCCTACATCCGGAAGCGCACGGACCGCTTTGGGCGGGATTTTGGCTGCGGGAAGTTTGGTTCTGCTGTGGCTGGCCTGTCTGGCGCCGTCCGGGCGGATTGGGCTCATCGCTGTGGCTGGCTTGTTCCCTGTGGTTGGGGTATTGGCGGGAGGGCAGGTTACCGGATATCTGTGCTGGGCGTCAGCCGGTCTGCTGGGGCTGATCCTCCTGCCCGATAAGGGGGTCGCACTTCTGTATTTAGCCTTTTTGGGGCTATACCCCGTGGTCAAAAGCCGGATTGAATCTCTTCGCCGTCAGCCGGTTGAGTGGCTTTTTAAGTTGGTTTTTTTTAATGCTGTGCTGACTGTGTTTTGGTTTTTGATGCAGGGGTTGTTCCTGCCCAATCCCCCCGCGTGGCTGTTGGATAACAGTTTAGCGCTTTATTTGGCTGGCAACGTGGTTTTTATCCTCTATGATGTTGGTCTGTCCAGGCTGATTGCATTGCTTCAGGCCCGTCTGCGGCGGAGAACACGTTGATTTGCACATGAAGGAGAGTGACCGATTTGGTCAAAAGTATGACCGGCTATGGCCGGGCTGAGGAGACAGTCAACGGCTGCACCATTACCGTGGAATTGCGCTCGGTCAATAACCGCTATTTGGATTGCAACGTCCGCATCCCGAGACTGTACCTGTTTGCGGAGGATGCCATAAAAACCCGGGTTCAAGCCATCATTTCCAGAGGAAAGGTGGATGTATTTGTTACGCTGGATAACGCAGGTGCCGGCAAAGTGCAGGTATCGGTGAATAAGCCGGTTGCGGATGGCTATTACGCCGCTCTGACCCAATTGGCCCAAGAATACCACCTGCATGACGATATCTCGGTCTCCCTGTTGTCTCGTTTCCCAGATGTTTTACTGGCTGAAAAAGCGGAAGAGGACGTGGAGCAGATGGCGAAGGACATCTGTTCCGTACTAGACTTGGCTTTGGCCGACTTTGATGAGATGCGTGCCAGAGAGGGAAACCGCCTGCAGGAGGATATTTTGTCCAGAGCCGCCGCTATTGAAGCAAACGTGGCTCGGGTCGAGGAGCACTCGCCTCAGACTGTGTCGGAGTATCGGACCAAACTGGAGGTCAGAATGAACGAAGTACTGGCCGGAGCCCAGGTGGATCAGGCGCGTATTCTGACGGAAGCGGCGATCTTTGCGGATAAGATTGCGGTGGATGAGGAGACGGTACGCCTGCGCAGCCACATCGGCCAGCTCAGAGAGATGCTGTCCAAGGGAGGAGCCACGGGTCGAAAATTGGACTTCCTCATTCAGGAATTTAACCGGGAGGCCAATACCATCGGCTCGAAATGCAGCGACATTGAGATTGCGCGCTATGTGGTGGACATCAAGGCTGAGATTGAAAAAATCCGGGAGCAGGTCCAGAATATTGAGTAAGGGGGACTACCGATGAAGCTGATCAACATCGGATTTGGCAACCTGGTTTCTGCCAGCCGGCTCATTGCCATTGTCAGCCCCGACTCCGCCCCCATCAAGCGTATGGTACAGGAAGCGCGGGATCGGGGCGTTTTGATCGACGCTACCTATGGGCGGCGTACCAAAGCTGTCCTGATTATGGACAACGACCACTTGGTACTGTCTGCGCTTCAGCCGGAGACGGTGTCGAACCGGATTGCTGGGGAGAAGGACGTCGAGGAAAAGGAGGAAGAAGAATGACAGTAAAGAAGGAGAAGGGCCAGTTAATCGTCCTCTCCGGTCCGTCTGGTGTGGGAAAGAGTACGGTGATTGCCGAATTGATGGGCCAGCGAGACAACCTATATTTCTCCATTTCCTATACAACGCGCCAACAAAGAGTGGGAGAACAAGACGGGGTCAATTACCACTTCGTAGACCGCAGGGAGTTTGAGCGAATGATTGCGGACGACGAACTGTTAGAATATGCGGAATATGTAAATAATTACTATGGCACGTCTCTGAAAGCCATCCGGGACCGCCTGAACGCCGGTATTGACGTGCTGTTGGATATTGAGGTTCAGGGGGCGGCAAAGGTGAAGGCTCGCTGTCCCGAGGCCCTGTTTATTTTCATTATCCCGCCTTCTTTTGAGGAACTATCCCGCCGCCTTCATCGCCGGAATACGGACAGCGAGGATGTGATTGTGGGCCGGTTGGAAAAAGCCAGGCTGGAATTTAAGGAAATACCGGGATATGATTACTTGGTCATTAATGACAAAGTATCCAACGCTGTCTATGAAATCGAGGCGATCCTTACCGCGGCGGAATGCCGGGTGGAAAGCCGAAGTTCTATGCTCGCTCAATTTTCCTGAACAAAGGAATGAACGAAAACACTGGAATTGAAAAGAAGAGGAGTCTTGCACTATGATGCTCTATCCAGCCATGAAAGATTTACTGAAGAAGGTGCCCAGCCGCTATCAGCTGGTCAATGTCGTTGCACACCGTGCCCGTCAGATTGCCAGCGAGGCAGAGATGTCGGGAGAGCCGTTAGACGACAAACCGGTCAGCATTGCCATTCGCGAGGTGGTTGAGGGGAAGCTGGAAGAAGACCGGAACCTGTAAGTAATAAGCAAGCGAAGGGATTTCCCTGCGCTTGCTTTCTGTTCCGTGGAACGATTGGGGGGATAAGCGAGGCATGGGGCGGAACATCGCAAAAATTGCGGTCTCCAAGGCGGTTTACACCATTGACAAGCCCTATGACTATCTCATCCCAGCCAAGTTGGAGGGCAGCCTTCAGCCGGGAATGCGGGTATTGGTTCCGTTCGGAGCCGGAAACCGGGGATCTGATGGGATTGTTCTGTCGATCCGGGAGGAGCCATTTGACGGCCAGGCGCGTAAAGAGATACAGGCTCAATTGGATGAAACCCCGGTACTGGATCACAATGCCATTCAGTTGGCCCTTTGGATGCGGGAGCGGTACTTCTGCACCCTTTATGACTGTGTCAAGGCCATGCTGCCCGCCGGTCTGTATTTTTCTCTGCGGGATTGTGTCACATTAAAACCTGGAATTGACCGGGAAGAGACCGAAAAAGCCGCGGGTGGAGCTGTCGGCGCGGCCCAGTTATTGGACTTGCTGTATACTTGGGGCGGAAGGGGAACGATGGAGCAGATCCGTCTGGCCTTTGGAACCAGAGATCCCAACCCAGCCATCCGGCGCCTGGTTGACCTGGGATGTGCCGTTTTGGAGACCAGTTCCCAGCGCGGGGTAAGGGATAAGACGGAAAAGATCGCTGTGCTGGCCATTCCGGCAGAGGAGGCCATGGCCATCGTGACCTCCCGGCGAAAGACGGCCCCTCTGCGCTACTCGGTGACGGAGCTGCTGTGCTCGCTGGGATCGGCTTCGGCCAAGGAGCTGTGCTATTTTACGGGTGCCTCAATGCCGACTATCAGGTCCCTGGAAAAAAGCGGCATCCTTACACTGGAAAAGCAGGAAGTGTTTCGCCGCGCCCCGCCGGAGGAGGTGGAGCCTGCCGACCCTCCTGTGCTGAACGAGGAGCAGCAGCGGGCCTTTGAAGGGCTGGATCAGCTGGCTCAATTGGAAACGCCCACTGCCGCCTTGCTTTATGGGGTCACGGGCAGCGGAAAGACCCAGGTCTATATTCGACTGATCCAAAGGGCGCTTGAGCGGGGAGAGAAAGCCTTGGTCTTGGTGCCTGAAATTATTCTAACACCTCAATTGTTAAGAATATTTACGTCTCACTTTGGAATGAAGATTGCCGTGCTTCACAGCTCGCTGCGGGCAGGGGAGCGGTACGACGAATGGAAACGGGTACGAAACGGAGCTGCCGATGTGGTCATCGGGACTCGGTCGGCCGTTTTTGCTCCGCTGGACCGGATCGGCTTAATCATTCTGGACGAGGAGCAGGAGAGCAGCTACAAATCAGAGAACTCACCGCGCTATCATGCCAGGGACGTGGCCAAGTACCGCTGCGTCCAATCCGGTGCTCTGTTAGTGCTTGGATCCGCTACCCCTTCGGTGGAAACCATGCAGCAGGCCCGGAGCGGGGCCTTCCATCTGTTTCAATTAGAAAACCGTTATAACCGCAAGGCATTGCCTCAGGTTTTGATTGCGGACATGAAGGAGGAGCTGCGTCAGGGCAACGCCACATCCATCAGCAGCGTGCTGCGGCGGGAGCTGGAGACTAATTTGACGCGTGGAGAGCAGACTATTCTGTTCCTGAACCGCCGCGGGGCCAGCCGGATGGTGTCCTGCTGGGAGTGCGGCGCCGTCCCCGAGTGCCCCAGGTGCTCGGTAAAGCTGACGTACCACTCGGCCAATGGTCGGCTGATGTGTCACCATTGTGGACACTCGCAGCCGCTGCCGCCGGTCTGTCCATCCTGTGGAGGGATGCTGAACTTCATTGGAGTGGGCACTCAGCGAGTCCAGGAGGAGCTGGCGGAGCTATTCCCCGGAACTGAGGTTCTGCGCATGGACACAGACACGGTGTCCGCCGCTCATCCGCATGAGGAACTGCTGGATCGGTTCCAAAAGGAAAAAGTGCCCATTTTGGTAGGTACCCAAATGGTGGCCAAGGGGCTGGACTTTGAGAATGTGACCTTGGTCGGCGTGATCGCCCCGGATTTGTCGCTGTATGTAGACGATTTCAGGGCCGGGGAACGCACCTTTTCTCTGCTGACCCAGGTGGTGGGGCGCGCCGGAAGGGGAGACAAACAGGGGAGAGCGGTCATTCAGACGTATACCCCGGATAACGACGTGATTCGCTTTGCCGCCCGCCAGGACTACGATAACTTTTTCCGGGCTGAGGTTCCGCTGCGCCGTTTGCGGGGCTATCCCCCGTTTTCCGATATCGTGGTGCTGACCGCCTCCGGACTGGAGGAGGGCGGAGTGCTTCGGTGCTGCGTCCGTCTGCGTCAGGCGCTGGAGTCGGAGCTGATTTCCATAGGAAAATGGCTGATTTTGGGCCCTGCCCCGGCGGCGGTGGCCAAGGTCAATAACCGGTATCGATACCGGCTGACCCTCTCCGGGCAGAATACAAAAGAGGCCAGGGCGGTCATTGCTCACCTGCTTCGGGCCGTTCATCAGGAGAAAGAGAATCGGGGGGTGTCGGTGTACGCCGACCTGAACCCATACAACAGCTGAATTTTACCATACGAAGGAGGAACTATGATGGCGATTCGTACCATTTTGGTCAAGGGCGACCCGGTTTTGAATAAAATATGCCACCAATTTACAAAATTTGATGATCGGTTGGGAGACCTGTTGACCGACCTGAAGGAGACCTTGACCCAAGCCAATGGCCTGGGTCTGGCCGCTCCCCAGGTGGGCATACTCCGCCGGGCAGTGATCGTGGTGGACGACAACGGCGATATGCTGGAACTGGTCAACCCTGAGATCGTGGATCAGAGTGGGGAGCAGGATGGTCTGGAAGGCTGTCTGTCCGTTCCCGGACTGTGGGGCTATGTAAAGCGCCCCACCTGGGTCAAGGTGAAGGCGCAGGACCGATTTGGAAACTGGTTTGAGGTGGAGGGCAACGGCGTTACCGCTCGGTGCTTTTGCCACGAGCTGAGTCATTTGGACGGGCATCTTTACACCGAGCAGTGTGAAAAACTGTACACCAATGAGGAACTGGACCAACTGCTGGAGGAAACGGAGCAAGAGGAAAAGGAGCAGGAGGCACCGCAATGAGGATTGTGTTTCTGGGCACACCCGATTTTGCTGTTCCTTCGCTGAAGGCGCTGATTGCCGCGGGATATTCCATCTGCGGTGTGTTCAGCCAGCCGGACAAGCCGGTGGGCCGACACCAGGGAAAAACAAAGCCTACTCCGGTGAAGGAGTGCGCGCTGGCGCACAACATCCCGGTATTCCAGCCCGCAAAGCTGCGGGACGGTACTGCGTTGGCCCAGTTGAAAGAACTGGATCCGGAACTGATTGTGGTGGCAGCATACGGCCGTATTTTGCCGGAGGATATTCTGGCTCTGCCGCCTTACGGGTGTATCAATGTCCACTCGTCCCTTCTGCCCAAGTACAGGGGTTCCGCACCCATTCACTGGGCGGTCATCAACGGTGACGAGGAAACCGGCGTGACCATCATGCACATGGCCGCTGAACTGGACGCCGGCGATATCATCGATCAGGTTTCCACCCCCATCGGTCCGGACGAGACGGTGGAAACAGTGCATGACCGGCTGGCCGACCTGGGTGGGGAACTACTGGTCAACGTGGTAGCCCAAATTGCCGCCGGTACCGCCAAACGGACGCCCCAGGACCCGACGCAGGTCACCTTTGCCCCCATGCTCTCCCGTGAGCTGTCTCCCATTGACTGGACTCAGTCAGCCAAAGCCATCCACAACAAAATTCGTGGCTTGGTGCCCTGGCCCGCTACCTCTACCAACGCTTTTTCCAGCGAACCGGTCAAGGTGTTCGCCGCCGCAGAGACGGGAATGGACACGGATATGGCCCCGGGGACGGTTCTGGCCGCCGAAAGGGAAGGCATCGACGTGGCCTGCGGAGATGGTAAGGCCCTGCGTATTTTAGAGCTCCAGGCGCCTGGAAGTCGCCGGATGTCTGCGGCTGACTACCTGTGCGGGCATCCGCTGGGTTGAGAGAACAGAAAGAAAGACCAGACTTGATTCGGAAGAAAAGGAGGCAGACGATATGGACGCGCGGGAAGCGGCAATGCTGTCGTTAAATGCCTGTCAGCAACAGGGCGGCTGGTCTAATGGCACCTTGAAAAAGCAGTTGGCGGACGCCGGGCTGGACAGCCGGGATGCGGCTCTGGCCACCCAGCTGTGCTTCGGCGTGATCCAAAATCAGCTGCTGCTGGACTTTTACCTTTCAAAATTTTCAAATATTCCCCTGAAGCGAATGGAGGGGAAGGTGGTCCAGATTCTGCGTCTGGGCGCTTATCAGATGCTGTTTTTGGATAAGATTCCTCATAGCGCGGCGGTGAACAGCGCGGTGTCCCTGACTCGCGCCCACTGCAAAAATCCCCGTGCCTCCGGTATGGTGAACGGCATCCTGCGCAGTTTAGAGCGCAGTCTGAACCATCTGCCGACCATTCCCAATGACGACCCTGTGTGGTATTGTTCCACGCTGTATTCTCACCCGGAATGGCTTGTGCGGGAATTTTGTTCGGTGCTTGGGGAGGAGGAGGCCACCCGACTTCTCCAGGCCGACAATGGACAGCCTCCCATGACAATCATGGTAAACACCACCCGTACCACCACTGCGGAGCTGTGTGCCAAACTGGAACAGCAGCGGGTGGAGTCTCGGCCCCACCCATGGCTGGATAACTGCCTTATTCTGTCCAAAACAGGAGATTTGGAGCGGCTGGACGCCTTTCAGCAGGGGTTGTTCTATGTGCAGGACCCGGCCTCCAGACTGGCGATTCTGGCCGCCGAGCCAAAGGCGGACATGAAGGTGCTGGACTGCTGTGCCGCGCCGGGCGGAAAATCCTTTGCCGCGGCCATTGCAATGGAAAATCGGGGCTCCGTGCTCTCCTGTGACCTCCACCCCCATAAGAAAAAGCTGATTCAGTCCGGAGCCCAGCGTCTGGGGTTGGACATCATCACACCCGCAACCGCCGACGCAAAGGAATTTCATCCGGAATGGGAAAAAGCCTTTGATCTGGTGTTGGTAGATGCGCCATGCTCCGGGTTGGGGGTCATCCGAAAAAAGCCGGACATTCGCTACAAAGACCCTGCTTTTTTGGATGGGCTGCCCGACGTTCAATTGTCTATTCTGAACAATGCCGCCCGATATGTGCGCCCCGGCGGGATGCTGCTTTACTCCACCTGCACCCTGTTGCGCCGCGAGAATGAGGGGGTCGTGGAGACATTTCTGGAAGAGCATCAAGATTACAAGGGAGTTCCCGTTACACTTCCTGGCCCCGTTGAGAAAGCGATATCCGGTATGCTGACCCTCTGGCCTCACCGTCATGAGACGGACGGCTTTTTTATCGCAAAACTGAAAAGAGAGTGTGAGCCGCTTGGTTGACATAAAATCTATGACATTGGAGGAACTCACTGCTTGGTTCCAGGAACGTGGGGAGCCGGCCTTTCGAGCAAAGCAGGTGTTTCGCTGGCTGTATCGGGGGGTCACGTCGTTTGACGAAATGAGTGACCTCTCCAAATCGCTGCGGCAAATGCTGAGCGAGACCTGTTTCCTCACGATTCCCAAGGTGGTCCGAAAGCAGGAATCCAAACTGGACGGCACCATTAAATACCTGTGGGAACTGAGCGACGGCAACTGCATTGAGACAGTTTTCATGCGCTATCAGCATGGAAACACGGTGTGCATCTCTAGTCAGGTGGGCTGCCGAATGGGCTGTGCCTTCTGCGCCTCAACCTTGGGTGGCAAGGTGAGAAACTTGACACCGGCTGAGATGATTGATCAGGTGCTTTTCACCCAGAAGGAGAGCGGCCAGCCTATTTCCAACATTGTTCTGATGGGGATTGGCGAGCCGCTGGACAATTTTGATACCGTAATGAAGTTTCTTGCCCTGGTCAACCACCCGGATGGAATGAATATCGGAATGCGGCACATCTCACTGTCCACCTGTGGTCTGGTTGAGGAAATTGACAAACTGGCCCAGCGTGGGTTACAATTGACGTTGTCTGTTTCCCTCCATGCCCCGGACGACGAGACGCGATCCAGGATCATGCCCGTAAACCGCTCGGTGGGCGTGGAAACGCTGATGGCTGCCTGCCACCGCTATTTTCAGACGACCGGTCGACGGATTTCCTATGAATATGCCATGATCGATGGGGTCAACGACTCCGACTGGCAGGCTGATCTTCTGGCGCGCCTGTTAAAAGGTACCCCCGGTCATGTAAATTTGATCCCGCTTAACAACGTGGAGGAGAGTGCTTTGAAGCCGAGCCGCCGAGTAGCGGCATTTCAAAAGCGGCTGGAGAGCCATGGAGTGACCGTTACCGTCCGGCGGAGACTGGGCGGGGATATTGACGCCTCCTGTGGTCAGCTGCGCCGCAAAGCGATGACCAAACAGGACACTTGAGATCGTTTGACTGCTGATCTGTTCACCAGGCCGGGATTCCGGCAGAAAAGAGGAAGATGTTCCATGCAAATATGGGGGATCACCCACCGCGGCACGGTCCGACAGCAAAATCAGGACACCTATGCCATTCGTCAGCTGGAGAATGGCCATTTGATTGCGGTGGTCTGTGATGGGATGGGCGGCGCCCGGGCTGGAAATGTGGCCAGCACCATGGCGGTGGAACGGTTTATGGAAAAATTCCTGGAGCAGGACAGCAGTGAAAATGACCAGGAGAGGATGCAGCTCTCGGCAGCGTTTGCAAATCAGGAGATTTTTCAGCGGGCAACCACGGATCCGGACTGCTCTGGAATGGGAACGACTTTGGTTGCGGCGTTGGCTGGGAAGGAAGAGGCGGTCATTCTCAACGAGGGAGACAGCCGGGCCTACCACATCAATCAAGATGGGATTGTTCTGATTACTCGGGATCACTCTCTGGTTGAGGATATGGTGGAACGGGGGGAGCTGACGAGGGAGGAGGCTCGCACCCACCCCCACAAAAACCTCATCACCCGTGCGTTGGGTGCCGAACCGGTCTTGTTGGCCGACTGCTTCCGCCACCCCATAGCCCCGGGGGACTACTTGCTGCTGTGCAGCGATGGATTGAGCAATATCGTCACCGACCAGGAAATCCTCTATGAGGTCATCCACGGAGGAGAGGACGACACCTGCTGCCAGCGGCTGCTGGAGATTGCTCTGCACCGGGGTGCTTCGGATAATGTAACTGTGGTAATAATCCGCTGCTGAACCTGCCAAACGATGCTGACACGATAAGGAGGAGATTTACCATGGACCAATACATCGGTAAATTACTCGATAACCGATACGAGATTCTGGAGATCATTGGAACCGGCGGGATGGCCAGGGTATATAAGGCCCGTTGTCATCGTCTGAACCGGCTGGTGGCCATTAAGATCCTGCGGGAAGATTTGGCTCAGGACGCCGAATTTCGACGCCGGTTCCATGATGAATCCCAAGCTGTTGCCATGCTTTCCCACCCGAATATTGTGGCTGTGTATGATGTGAGCCGCTCCTCTGAGCTGGAGTACATCGTGATGGAGCTGATTGACGGAATCACCCTGAAGCAGTACATGCAAAAAAAGGGAAACAAGCTCAATTGGCGGGAAGCACTCCACTTCATCACCCAGATTATCAAGGCGCTGGGCCATGCACACAGTCGGGGTATCATTCACCGGGACATCAAACCACACAACGTTATGGTTCTCCGAGACGGCAGCGTCAAGGTGGCCGACTTTGGCATTGCCAGGGTGGCCTCCGGCGGCCACAGCACCTTGACACAGGAGGCCTTGGGCTCCGTCCACTATATTTCGCCCGAGCAGGCCCGAGGCAGCCATATTGACGCCCGGTCTGATCTATATTCTGCCGGTGTGGTCCTCTATGAGATGATTACCGGACGCCTCCCATTTGAGGGGGATACGCCGGTTTCCGTAGCGATTCAGCACATCAATTCCATTCCGCTGTCTCCCCGCGAGATTGACCCCTCCATTCCGGAGGCATTGGAAAAAATTACAATGCGGGCCATGGCCCCCAACCCGGATAACCGCTATTTTTCCGCGGATGAAATGTTGACCGATTTGGAGGAATTCCGCAAAAATCCAAATATTAATTTTGACTACAATGTCAATGAGTTTTCCCCGGAGAAGGAACCGGACGAGGACAAGACCCGGATCCGTTCGGTTACGCTTGTTCACAGCGGAGGAGAGGGACGAGAACGGAGCCGAACCAGCCACTCCCCCAGTCAGAACCAGGCCCGCTATGAGCGAGAGGAGGAGGACGACCGCAGAGGAGGCTTCCCCTGGGTGATGACAGCTTCTGTGGCAGCCATTCTCCTGTTTGTCGTTGCTGTCTTTTATTTTCTATACCACACGTTCTTTTCCGGCATGTTTGCACCGGCCGAAACGTATGCGGTGCCGAACTTGGTGGGACAAAGCTATGACGAGGTCATTCAAAACACAGAGCTGCTGCAGGATCATTTTACTGTGGTGCTTGGGGACACGGTGGCCGACGATGCCGAGGCAGGTAAGATTATCAGCCAGGATCCGGCTGCCGACAGCCAGGTAGGGGAAGCGACGACTGAGATCACAGTGACCGTCAGTGCCGGCCCAGAAGTTGTCTATATGACGGATCTGTATAACATGGAATACCGGGAAGCATATTTGGAAATTGAGCGGCTTGGACTGAAGGCGGCCACTCCGACCTACGAATATAACGATACGGTTGCGAAAAATTATGTGATTTCCTTTACGCCCCTGGAGGATACGCCGCTTGCGCCGGGAACCGAGGTGCAGATCGTGGTCAGCAAGGGGCCCGAGATCAAAACGGTACCCCTGCCCAGCCTGGTTACTTTGACGCAGGATGATGCGGAAAGCAAGCTCACGCTGATGAATCTGGACGTAGGTACCATCACCCAGGTGTGGAGCGACACCATCGAGGCCGGGAAAGTGGTGTCACAGTATCCGGTTGCTACCACGGTGGTGGACGAGGGCTCGAAAGTGAATCTGGAGATCAGCAAAGGGCCGGACCCCAGCACTCAGCCCAAAGAGGTCACCCTCACCATCGACATTCCCCTGCCCAACACCGGTGATGTGGTCAATGTTCAGGTCATGATGGACGGAATTGTGATTTATCAGGAAAACGCCGATACCGCGATGAAAAGCTCGGTGAGCTTCACGGTGACGTCCAGTGGAACCAAGACGCTGTCCGTCTATTTTGATGGTGTTCTATCCGACACGATCGTGAAGGAATTTCAATGAGTGAAGGAACGATTATGAAAGCGCTCAGCGGCTTCTATTCGGTGGATGACGGTCAGGCCATCACGGTCTGCCGCGGCCGGGGAAAGCTGCGTCATGAGAAGATTACGCCTTTGGTCGGGGACCGAGTGCGATTTACCGCCATGGGAGACGGCAGCGGGGTTCTGGATGAGATTTTTCCACGGAAAAATCAATTTTATCGCCCTGCGGTGGCGAACATCGACCAACTGGTGATCATTGCATCCGAAGCGACTCCGGTGACCGATCCGTTTTTGATCGACCGGGTGGTGGCCATTGCGGAGGGACGGCACTGTGAGTGCGTCATCTGCATCAACAAATGTGATTTAGTCCCGGGAGATACGTTGGCTCAGATCTATGCGTCCGCGGGGTTTTCCACCCTCTGTGTCAGTGCGGAAACAGGGGAGGGAATCCCAGACTTAAAAGAGCTGATCACCGGAAAGGTTTCTGCCTTTACAGGAAACTCCGGAGTGGGAAAATCCAGCATTTTAAACGCCATTGAGCCGGAGATTTCCCTGGCAACGGGGGACGTCAGCGAGAAGCTGGGCCGAGGACGGCATACCACCCGGCATGTGGAATTATTCCGGTTGTCCTGTGGGGCGGTAGTAGCGGATACGCCCGGATTCTCCTCTTTTGATGTGGATCGGATGGAGCTGATGCGGAAGGAAGAGCTGCAGCATAGTTTTCGGGAATTTGCCCCCTATTTGGGGAAATGCCGTTTTCCAAACTGCGCCCACGTCAAGGAGAAAGGGTGCGCGGTTTTGGATGCGCTGAAACAGGGAAAAATCCAGCCCACTCGGCACCAGAGTTATGTCCGTCTGTATGAGCAGGTTAAGGCGATTCCGGATTGGGAACAGCGCGACCATTTTTGAAATATTCAGAGAAACTTTAAAAAAGAGACGGCTAAGGCCGTCTCTTTTTTGTGTCAAAGCACCGTTTCTCACCATATACTGTGATAGCCGGTAACGGTTAGTCTATGAGGGAGGGGAGGCGTTTTCATGGGTATCGTGGTGGTACGTTCCCCCAAGTGCCTGCGGGGCCTGCTGCGCAAAATTTTTGGTTTGAAGTAAGATACGGTTATACATTTTGCTCCCGAAACATATAGTGTCACAAAGCCGGGGCCCGCATCCTGCCGGCCTAACACCATGATAAGGGAGAGGACAACGACCATGGAACTGGAATTTGATCGAAATACAATGATTTACTACGAGACGGTGGCGAACATGACTGTGTGCCAGGAGGAAACCCTGGAGAGCATCGTCCCCGATGCCTGTCCGGATATTTTACGCATTGTGGATGTGTGCGGCCAGGCAATCCTCACCAGTAAGCAGGCAAAAGAGAGGACAGCAGTGGTCTCGGGTATGGTACGGGCTTACATCCTGTACCAGCCCGAAAACTCCTCCGGACTGCGCCGGATGGAGGTGGGGATTCCTTTCACCTGCCAAGTGGATGCTCCGAATCTGACGGAGCAAGGTACCGTTCTGGCCAGACCGCGGCTGCGCCGTGCGGAGGCACGGGCCCTGAACCCCAGAAAGGTGTTGCTGCGGGTCGATTTGGCCGTTGACATCACCGCCTGCCAGCCGATGCAGCGTTCGGTCTGCTGCGGGGTTCTGAACGAGGAGACAAACGCAATCTGTCAGCGTCAGTTCAACGGAGAGACCTATCAGCTCTTCTCTGTACAGGAAAAACCCTTTACATTTTCCGAGCAGGTCAAGCTCCTAGCGGGGCAGGGAGAGCCCCCGCAGGTGCTGGCAATTCGTGCGGAACCACTTTGTACGGAACATAAGCTGATTGGCAGCAAGCTGATTTTTAAAGGAACGGTGGATCTGCATCTGCTTCTTCAAGAGTCGAGTGGAAGTCTGTCATCCAGCCACGAGTCCCTACCATTTTCTCAGATTATGGAGGTTCCGGGGGCAGAAGAAGGCGGAGACGGACAGGTGTTTGTGGAGCTTACCGACCTGCAATATGATCCGGATTCCACAGACAGCCGCAGTATGGAAGTCAGCATGGAATTCCTGGCCCAGGTCCAGGTTCGCAGCCGCCGTTCGGTTACGCTGCTCCAGGATCTGTACAGTACCGCCTGGCAGACGGAGGTGGATGCAGAAGTTCAAACCCTGTGCCGTTTTGGGGAACAGTCCGTTCGTCCTCAGGCGGTTCGGGAACTGTTGGAAACCGGGGAAATGGTGCGCAGCGTGATTGACAGCCGGATCGCACTGGGCCAGATGAGCCAGAACAGGGACGGGGAGCAGATGGATCTCTCTGTGGAATGCTGGCTGACTGTGCTGTATTTGGATGAAAATGAGCTGGTACAGTGTGTGCGCAGGACAGTGCAGGTGTCCACCCAAATTGACTGCCCCGCCGGATATCAATGCAACTGTGTCAGCCTTTGTCCGGACGATATTTTTGCCTCTCCTGCAGCAGGAGGAGTTGAGGTGCGCTTTACCGTTGAGTTCCAGTATCTGACCATTTGCCCGTACTCGGTTGCTTCGGTGAAAGGGGGCAGATTGGGCGAGGTAAGAGCCAGTGAAGATGGTCCCCGTCCTTCCATTGTTCTGCGCCTGGCCGCGCCCGGAGAAGGAATCTGGGAGATTGCAAAGGCCTACGGAACCACCAAAGAGCAGATCCTTCAAGCCAACGAGCTGGAGCAGGAAGAATTGCCGGAGGAAAAAATGCTGCTGATTCCGAGAATTCGATGACAGGGGAGCCCCCTGCATAAAACGATAAAACACACGGCCCGCCCCCCAGTGGTCGGGCCGTCAGCCTGTCAAACAGGCCTGAACGGCTTGTTTGACAGGCTGAAACAGATTTGAAAACGTTGAAAAGTTTTCAAATCTGTATGAATTGAACATGGAAGGGAACCCTGACGGTTCCCTTCCAAAGCATTCTTCCCTCCGAACCTTTTGGGTTGAAGTTTTTTCGACAGCCGCACGGCCCGACCCACAGCGGTCGGGCCGTGTTCCTCCATATGCTCTATGCAAGTTCTCTGTTTTTTGTGCAGCGGGATGGAACTTTCTTTTTCCTGCCTGTTATATTCCAGGGCTTATCCTCATACATTGTAGGGAAACTACCGGCTGACCAAAGAGGCCGAAGGAGGAATCGCAGTGGAAGACCGCAAAATCTACGAGGATAT